>JAUZQR010000171.1 GCA_030950865.1 Mariprofundaceae bacterium
GGTTTGCCAATCATTGGCTCACCCTGTGCTTGTGTTCCTTTTTCAACTTGGATGGGGATAACTTTGCGACTCATGCGCGAAGCATAACGCGAATACGATAAAACGGGTATGACTTAACGCATGTTGACGTTAAATTTTGGGAGGTTTAGCTCTCTTCTACAAATAATTCGATACGACGGTTTTGTGCACGACCTTCTTCTGATGCGTTATCAGCAATAGGTTGTGTGCCTGCACTGGCTTCAATATGTAGACGGTTGGGGTTAATTTGAGCACCCCAAACTAGAAAGCGTGCGACAGCAGCGGCACGCGCGGCGGATAAACCCCAGTTGTCTGTAAATGCGGTTTTTAACGCAGCCCCGACAGGGCGATTATCACTATGCCCAACAATACGAATTGTTGCAGATTCTGGCGCATGATGCAGAGCATCGGCGACTTTCACCAAAACTTCTCGACCCGTGCCAGAAATATCACTTGAGCCACTATCAAACATTAACTGTTGTTGTAAAACAACTTGAATGGAAGTGGCTGTGGGCTGAGCAATAGCAACCGATTCATTACTTATTTCACTGTGCATATTGTTTTGCATACGGCTTAGTGAATCTTTCAATGAGCGAATATCCTGCTGCATTTTTTCATTGGATTTTTCTAGGGACTCGATTTTTTCAGGTGTTTCTACGACTGAGTTATAATGCTCTTTATTCAGGGCGTAACAGCCTGATAAAAGAAACATGATAATGATTGCAAGCGCAGATGATTTCATCATATTCTCCTGTTAGATAGAGTTATTTTATAATAATCAACATTAATAAAATAAGCTATCTATTTAATATATATTGAATTATATATGATTCGTATGTTTTTTTGCAAGTATTGGCTATTGGGAGCCTTAACCGCCCAGTTGTCGGGTATGTTTTTCCACATCATTTTTTAATGTTTCTAAAAGCTCTTTGCGGCTTGAGCTTGCAACGTTATCAGCAGAAATAAATGGTAAAAAGCGTACGGTAATGATGCCTGGTTTCTTAATAAAACCACGTTTTGGCCAACATGAAGCCGCATTGTGTGCCATGGGTAAAATGCCAACGCCTGCTTTTTGAGCCAGTACAACCCCACCTGGTTTATAATCACCCGATTCGCCGAGGTTGGAGCGCGTGCCTTCTGGAAAAATAACGACCCACTTGCCTTGTTTTAACAAAGTAGAACCATCGGTATTCACTTGTTTGATGGCTTCGCGTGGGTTACCACGGCGGATACCAATGGTTTTGATTGCCCACAAAGCCCAACCAAATAATGGGATATAAAACAATTCACGTTTAAGAATCCAAACGTACGGCGGAATCAATATTGGCATAATAATGGTTTCAAAAGCGGATTGATGTTTTGCCATGACCACGCAAGATTCATTGGGGAAATGTTCTTGCCCCTCAATACGCAGTTGAATGCCGCATACATAACGTGCTAAAAATAAGATGCTTTTTGACCATAATTTTGCCCAAAACCAAGCGGCTGGAAGACCAAATAATCTGAAAATCAAAACAAAAGAAGAAAATATGGGTGTGATAACAAAAAAACAGAGGTTAAAAATCGTTGAGCGAAGAAATAGCACCTTAACCTTCCAATATGCTGTGAATAGCAGCAGCTAAATCTGGGAATGATTGAATGTGCGGGTCATGTAAACGGGCTTTGGCAAGGATGTCTGAAGCATTAGCATAACCACTTTGCACAAGAACACCTGAAACATTCGCTGCCCATGCAGCCTGCATATCACGCAAAGAATCACCAATCATATACACACGTTGTGGCTCATCACCAAGATTTAAAGCCGCCAATGATTCGAGCACCATACTGGGCAAAGGTTTGCGACATAAGCAGCCAGCATCAGGGGCATGCGGGCAATATGCAACATGATCAATGCGTCCACCCAAGGCTTCAATGGATAATAACATTTTGGCATGGATGTTTTGAAACGTGCCGCTATCTATCATGCCTCGCCCGACTGCGGATTGATTGCTTACGATAGCCACAGAAATATTAGCCTGTGTAAGTTTTGCGATGGCTTCCAAGCTACCAGGAATTGGCTTCCACTGTTCAGGGGTTAAAATATAATCGGGAGAATCGAAGTTAATAACGCCATCACGGTCAAGTAATATTGCTTTGGGTAATGGTTGTTCTGAAATGAGCATGCCATACATTAACATGAAATAACTTCATGTTAATGGCTTTGGAATTAGTTATGCGCATTACAGCCCTTAGCTCAATGGACTACTGGGTCTTTGCCATGGAATATTGCCTTTTGATTCAATGGCAACGCGCATCACGATTGCTAGTGCACCAAGCATGGTTAAAAGAGCTGAACCGCCATAACTGATAAAAGGTAATGGCACACCAACAACGGGCAATATGCCTGATACCATACCGATATTTACAAAGGCATACAGCATGAAAATAGATGCGATACCTGTGGCAAGCAAGGCACCAAATCGGCTGTGGGCGTGAGCGGCAATGGTCAGCATACGTGAAATCAATATACCATATAGCACAAGCAACAAGGTAACGGCAATCAAGCCACCCTCTTCAGCTAAGATGGCGAAAATGAAATCTGTGTGTTGTTCTGGCAAAAAATGGAGTCGCCCTTGTGTACCTTCAAGATAACCTTTGCCCCAAAATCCACCTGAACCAATGGCAATGGATGATTGAATCACATGGTAACCTGCTCCCAGTGGGTCACTTTGCGGGTCGAGAAAGCTAAGTACGCGCTGCTTTTGGTAAGCATGCATATAGTGCCATAATATGTATAAAACGATGGGGCTAACAGCCAGTGCTGAGAATATCCAACGCCATGCAAAACCCGATGCAATGAGCATGGCGATAGAAGCAAATAGTAACACCAATGTCGTACCCAAATCAGGTTGGATGACAATCAGTGCTGCTGGTAAAATAACCATGAGCAAAGGAATAAGAAAGTTTGGCCATGTGTTGGGTTCACGTGATGCAAACCAATGAGCAAGCATGAGCATCAATGCCCACTTCATCATTTCAGAGGGCTGAAATGCAACGGCTCCTAAATCAAGCCAGCGTCTAGCCCCCATATGAACATCGCCGATAAGTGGAACCAGCGCCAAGCCTAGAAGTGCCAAAAGGTATGCAGGCCATGCCAATAAACCCATAAGCCGCAAAGGTACAAAACAAATACATAGAAATCCGAGTAAACCTATGCACCAAAAAACAACCTGCTTCTGAAACACTGCAATATCACCCTCATGTACAGCTGCATATAACACCACCAAACCCAAGACAGCTAAACTAAGCAGGTACAACCATAATAAAATATCCATGCGCTTAAGCGTATCAATCATGCTTATTAACC
>JAUZQR010000172.1 GCA_030950865.1 Mariprofundaceae bacterium
GTAAAAGCATTACGCTTGGCTGCTTGAGGTAGATTGTTTGAGGTATATGGCATGCGCTTTATTGATGAAGTGAAAATTGATGTTCGGGCTGGCAACGGTGGTTCGGGAAGTAAGTCCTTTCGACGGGAAAAATATATTCCCAAGGGTGGGCCAGATGGTGGCAATGGCGGGCGTGGTGGTCATGTAATTCTAGAAGCCAGCCGTGATAAAAACACCCTGCAAGAGCTTTATCTTCGTAAACATGTTTTTGCAGAACATGGTAAATCAGGCAGTGGTCGTAAAATGCATGGTCGTATGGGTGCTGACATAACGATGAAAGTTCCTGTCGGAACGATTGTGAAAGATGAAGATGGTGTGCAGCTCTTTGATTTGACTGAAGATGGTCAACAGGCTGTTTTGGCACATGGCGGAGAAGGTGGTTTGGGCAATGTGAATTTTGTCTCAAGTACCAACCGTGCACCGCGCTATGCCCAATCTGGAAAAGAAGGTGAGACGGGCATGCGTTTCTTAGAGCTAAAATCTATGGCGGATGTTGGACTTGTAGGTTTGCCCAATGCTGGAAAATCGACATTTATTTCACGTGTGTCTAATGCCAGACCTAAAATTGCTAATTACCCATTTACAACATTGGCACCATCATTAGGGCAAGTGTTTATGGGTGATGGTGATGGATTTGTGGTGGCGGATATTCCTGGTTTGATTGGTGGTGCACATGAAGGTAAAGGGCTTGGTCATCGCTTCTTAAAACATATTGAGCGCACACGTGTATTATTGCATTTGGTCGATGTAGTGCATCCCGAAGGGCAGAGTATTACCGATCAGGTGCATGAAATTGAGCAGGAGCTGCGTGGTTATGGCGATACGGTATGGTGCAAAACACGTTATTTGGTGTTGAATAAGATGGATAGCTTGCCCGAAGAAGCACATGCTGATGCCTTGGCTGAAGCGGATGCATTGGGGCTTAAATACTATGCAATATCTGCGGTAACAGGTGAAGGAACAAAACCTTTGTTGTATGATTTGTATGATGCGGTGAAAATCGCGCAGGCAGATGAGAATGCAGCCTTGGATGAAGAAGGAAGTATGAGCGAAGCTCGCACTGTATGGGTGGAGAAGGAATAGAAATATAGTGATTCAAACACGCCAAGATTTATCACATGTGCAGCGTGCCATTGTAAAGATTGGCAGCTCATTGTTGACCGATGCGGATACAGGTATCCGTATGGATATGGTGGAACATGTGGCAGAGCAAGTGTTTGCGCTGCAAAAGGCTGGCGTTCAGGTGTGTATTGTTTCATCGGGTGCTGTGGCTATTGGACGTGTGCATTTGGGTTGGTTGGGTAAAACTTTATCCGTACATGAAAAGCAGGCTGCCGCTGCAGTGGGTCAATCTTGGTTGATGGAATCTTATGGCAAGGCTTTTGCCAAGCATGATATGCAAGTGGCGCAGATGTTGTTAACCAAGGATGATTTGCGTCATCGTAGGCGCTATCTTAATGCCAGTAATACCAGTGAAACATTATTCTCGGCAGGTGTTGTGCCTATTGTAAATGAGAATGATACGGTGGTTGTTGAAGAAATTAAATTTGGTGATAATGACAACCTCGGCGCACTGGTTGCCATGATGGTAAATGCAGACTTATTCGTGATGGTCACCGATGTGGATGGTTTGTATGATGCCAACCCTAATGAACAGCAAGATGCCAAACGTTGTTCTGTGATTCATAACTTGGATGATAGTGTGATGGCGATGGCAGGCGGTAGCGATAGTGAGTTTGGTACAGGCGGTATGTTAAGTAAATTAACGGCGGCAGAAATTGCGACGCGTGGTGGCGTGGTCGCGGCGATTGTGAATGGTCAGCAACAGGGTGTGCTAACAGATTTGTTTGCTGGCAATGATGTTGGAACCTTGTTTGTGTGTGGCGAGGATAGGCATAATCGCCACCAACATTGGATTGCTGATGTATTGCATGTGGCAGGT
>JAUZQR010000173.1 GCA_030950865.1 Mariprofundaceae bacterium
CCATTCGTTTGGTCGATGCAGGTTCATGCAATGCTTGTGAGTTGGAAATTCATGCTGCCAACAATGCCTATTATGATATTGAACGCTTTGGGGTGCATTTTACAGCTAGCCCGCGTTTTGCCGACATGCTTTTGGTCACTGGTCCTGTCAGCATCAATATGAAAACAGCCTTGGAAATGACCTATGATGCCATGCCCGCGCCCAAACTCGTCGTTGCCATGGGGGATTGTGCCATCAATTGCGGCATCTTTGGTCAAGATAATTATGCTATTGCAGGTAGCGTATCCGATATTATTCCCGTTGATACCATTATCCACGGCTGCCCACCCTCACCCACGGCTCTAATTCAGGGTATACTTGGCACATTAAATCAGCCTGAAGGATAAGTAATATGACACACTATGATATTTTAGTGATTGGCTCAGGGCCTGCGGGTCACCGTGCCGCCATTCAAGCTGCCAAACGTGGTAAACGTGTTGGTTTGATTGAGCGTAAACCGCGCATTGGTGGTGCAGGCTTACAAACAGGTACTATCCCTAGCAAAGCACTGCGTGAAATCGCTTACAGTGCCACCATGGGGGCTAGTCATGGCATGCGCAATGTGCATCCAAACATCACACGCCAACATAATTTTTTATCTGAATCAGTGATTCAAAAAGACATTGTCATCGACAAACAAGAATCGGTTTTTCTAAGTCAATTGATGCGCAATGGTGTTGCACTGATTCCTGGTGAAGCAGGTTTTTCCGATGCTCATACCCTGAAAATCAAAACACTCCATGGTAAAGAACAACATATTCAAGCTGATACATTTATTTTAGCCACAGGCTCTCGCCCACGCCGCCCTACCGATGTTCCCTTTGATAAACAACGTGTACTTGATTCAACATCAATTTTACATATGCAAGAACTACCCAAAACACTCAGTATTGTCGGTAGCGGTGTGATTGCCTGCGAATTCGCTACGATTTATGCCTCATTGGGTGTTGAAGTCACCATTATCGACTCTCACTCTAAAATTCTCGATTTTTTATGTGCGGATGTTTCGGGCAACTTGGAAACAAGTATGCGCCATATGGGCATTGAGTTTCGTATGGATGAAAACATTCAGTCCATTGCCCGCCATGGAGATAAAGTCATTCTTCATTGCAAAGAGAAGTATATTGAAAGTGATTGCCTTCTTTATGCACTTGGTCGCATTCCCAATACCGATGGTTTGGGTTTGGATAGCTTGGGCATTCAATGCCAAAAGCGTGGTTGGATTAAGACCAATCAACACTATCAAACCAATGTCCCACACATTTATGCCGTAGGAGATTTAATCGGTGCGCCAGCCTTGGCAGCTACAGGTATGGAACAAGGTCGTATCGCAGCATTACACGCTTGCGATGCCAATGAAACCATAACATCTAGCCATCTACCCATGGCTATTTACACCATTCCCGAAGTCGCGTGGGTGGGTGATACCTGCACGCAGTTGGATGACAAGCATGTCGATTATGTCACAGGATTTGGTTATTACCGTGAAACAGCACGTGGACAAATTATTGGTGATTCCAATGGTATGTTAAAACTATTGGTTGATACTGAGACACGTAAGCTTTTGGGTGTACATATCGTTGGAGAGTCCGCCAGTGAACTGGTGCATATCGGGCAAATGGTGATGAATTTGAATGGCTCCGTAGATGATTTAATTCGCCATGTTTTCAATTATCCGACATTGGCAGAGTGTTATAAAATGGCTGCATTGCATTGCAGCAGCCAGCTTAAAAAAGTAACTGGTGTAAAATAACGCCTAACCCACACTTAAAAGTATGCCATTGTAGTGGTGTACCTAAACATGCTGTAGCCCTATACTGCCGCTCATGAGTGCAATCAGCGAATTTGGTGTTATTTTATTATCTGCGGTATTGGTGAACAACTATGTGTTGACCAAATTCCTAGGCATTTGCCCATTTTTAGGCGTATCAGGCAAGACTGAAACAGCTATCGGCATGTCATTTGCAGTGATGTTTGTGATGACCCTAGCATCCACTGCATCATGGTTGGTACAAGAGTATATCTTAATTCCACTGGATTTATTATATCTACAAACGATTTTCTTTATTTTAATTATTGCTACGTTGGTACAATTTATTGAAATGATGATTCATAAAGTTAGCCCTGTTCTGTATCAGGGACTTGGCATTTATTTACCATTGATTACCACAAACTGTGCCGTATTGGGTGTGGCTTTATTGAATGTACAACAAGAAAACACCTTTATGACATCCGCCTTGTATGGTTTTGGCGCGGCAGTTGGTTTTGCACTGGTATTGATTCTGTTCTCTGGTTTACGCGAACGTATGGAGGGCGCACCGATTCCTGATGCTTTCAAAGGCTCGGCAGTTTCCTTGATTACCGCAGGTATGATGTCGTTGGCTTTTCTGGGCTTTTCTGGCCTCGTTAAAGTTTAAGCATGGAACAACTTCTTTACGCCACCCTATCATTGGGTGCTTTCGCACTAATTGCTGGAATAGTCCTCGCTATTGCTTCCAAGGTATTTCATATCGAGGGCGATCCTCTATCAGATAAAATTGATGCTTTATTGCCGCAAACCCAATGCGGGCAATGCGGTTTCCCTGGTTGCCGCCCCTATGCCAATGCTATTGCAAGTGGTGAAGTGGATGTGAATCATTGTGTGCCTGGTGGTGAACGCACCATGTTATCCATTGCTGATTTGATGGGTGTTGAACCCAAAGCTTTGGAAGAAGAAGAATCCGTACCTGTTGTAGCATTTGTACGCGAAGATGAGTGTATTGGTTGTACATTATGCATTAAAGCCTGCCCTGTGGATGCAATTATTGGTGCGCCGAAACAATATCACACAGTGATTGCTGATCATTGTACGGGTTGTGTATTATGCCTAGAACCTTGCCCTGTGGATTGTATTGATATGATTCAAAAACCAGAATTATTAGAGCATTGGTCTTGGCCATTGCCCGATACACAACGCGCACAACTTGGTGCCGAGCGTCGTGAGAGTCATCATGATTAAATCATTATTAAACAAACTCGGCTTTGCCAGTGCGCCCTTTGCAGGTGGCATCACCCCCGATATGTGCAAGTGGACTGAGAATGCCGCCATTGAAGATTGCCCGTTACCACCGTTGTTTATTGTGCCCATCAAGCAGCATATCGGACAAGCATGCAGCCCCCTTGTGCAAGTTGGCGATTTGGTGTTGCGCGGTCAAAAAATCGCCAAATCAGAAGGTTACCTTTCTGTGCCTATACACGCACCAACATCGGGCAAAGTCATCAAGATTGAAGAGCATGCCATTCCACATCCTTCAGGCATGGGGTTAACCTCCATTTTTATTGAGCCTGATGGCAAGGATGAGCGGGACACTTCATTGGCAGGCTTGGACAACTGGCAAACACTTGATCCCGCAGAGTTGCGCGAACGTGTACGTTTATGTGGTATTGCAGGTTTGGGTGGCGCAGCTTTCCCAACCTTTATCAAGCTACTAAAAGACAAACGCAACCCTATCGAGACAATCATTTTAAATGGTATTGAGTGCGAACCCTTTTTGACCAATGACCACCGTTTGATGGTCGAAAACAGTGCTGAAATCGTACATGGCTTACAAATCATCATGCATATGGTTGACGCAAAAAAAGCCATCATTGCTATTGAAGACAACAAACTCGATGCCATAAATGCAATGCAACAAGCGCTCTCTTCAATAGGCAATGATACTATTTCAGTCGCATCATTGCCCACCCGCTATCCACAAGGAAGTGAAAAACAACTCATTGAATCATTAACTGGCAAACAAGTCCCCATAGGTAAGCTTCCTATGCATGCAGGTGTTCTTTGCCAGAATATTGCGACAGTCAAAGCCATCAATGATGCTATTATGCTTGGTTATGCGATTACTGATCGCATTATCACTGTCAGCGGCGATGCTGTGCCCAAACCTACGAATATGCGGGTACGTTTGGGTACGCCCATGCGCTTTATTTACGCTCAACGTGGCTTAGAGAATTTTGATGGCATCCAAATACTGCATGGTGGACCGATGATGGGTGAGCGTATGCGTCACCCAGATATTCCCGTGGTTAAATCATCCACAGGGTTATTGGCTATCACAGATGCGCGCATCAAACCTGCCCATCAGGTGGAAGATCCGTGTATTCGCTGCGGTCATTGCAGTGAAGTATGCCCTATTAGTTTGGTGCCGAACCTTCTTGCTGATCACTGCCGCAATGATCAATTAGAAAAAGCAGCCGACTATGACTTGTTTGATTGCATCGAGTGCGGTGCTTGCAGCTATGTCTGCCCATCACACATCCCATTGGTACATTATTTCCGTTATGGCAAAGGGCAAACAGCACAAGTTCGTCGTGAGCAAAGTTTTGCTGAAGTCTCACGTTTACGTTCCGAAGGTCGTGATGCACGTTTGCAACGTGAAAAAGATGAAAAGGCAGCCAAACGTCGCAAGGTACGTGATACTTTACGCTCTGAATCGGTATTAAACCCAGACAATGATGCCAAAGCCAAAACCTCGCCAACAACAAAGGACAAGGAATAAATCATGCTGATTCACCTTAGTTCCCCCCATATTCACAGCGGCGACTCCATTCGTGCCACCATGTTCGCCGTGATTCTGGCATTGATACCTGCTGGCATCATCAGCGTATATTTATTCGGCTGGCTGGCAGTTTTCTTGATTCTTCTTTGCATGTTCGGCTGTATGCTGACTGAATTTATTGCGCTTAAATGGATGGGACGCTCTACAGCACCTGTGATGGATGGCTCTGCCGCCTTAACTGGCTTGTTATTGGCTCTCACACTCCCTGCTTCTATCCCATGGTGGATGGCATTGTTGGGCAGTGTTTTTGCGATTGGTTTGGGCAAACAAGTATATGGCGGTTTGGGTTATAACCCCTTTAACCCTGCGCTTTCAGCACGTATTATCTTACTTGTGTCCTTCCCATTGCAAATGACCACATGGTTGATTCCCATGCATCTTGGTATGTCAGCGATTGATTTATACGATTTCGCCAGTGCTTGGCAGTTATTCACCTTGGGCGCATCAAGTCTGCCGCATGCTTTGGATGCCATCACCATGGCAAGTCCTCTGGGTCATGTGAAAACCGAATGGTCGCAAGGCATTGGTGTAAGCGAAGCATTGCGTGCCTATGATTATTCCTATTTGGATGCCTTTATTGGGCGTGAAACAGGAAGTTTGGGTGAAACCAGTGCTTTAGCCTTGTTAATTGGCGGTATTTACCTGCTCGCACGCCATACCATCACATGGCATATCCCATTCAGTTTTATTGCCACTGTCGCAGTCTTGGCTGCCATTGCCAGTATGATTGACCCCAATCATTACACCCCACCATTGTTTCATATGCTTGCTGGTGGTCTTATCTTGTGTGCCTTTTTCATGGCAACAGATCCTGTTTCTTCACCTGTCACACCTGTGGGACAAATCGTCTTCGGCATTGGCTGTGGTGTGATCACATGGTGTATTCGCACATGGGGCGGTTATCCTGAAGGTGCCATGTTTGCAGTGGTCTTAATGAACTGTGCCGTGCCCTTGATTGATCATTATTGTCGCCCAACTGTGTATGGGAAGCGGGGATCTGAATCATGAAAATAGACCGCGAACAATGGCAAATGGTTATTGCACTGCTTGTGGTGGGTGTTGTCTGCACGCTACTGCTTGCCACAACCAATATATTTACCAAAGCACCCATTGCACAAGCTGAGCGTCAGGCATTGATGAATGCCCTTATGCAGGTTTTGCCAGAGCATCACAATGATCCCATTGGCGATACACGTGACATCACTATGGATGGTGATAAAAAACCAACCCGCTTCTATTTCTCACGTGATAAAGACAACACAATCAATACCATTGCATGGCAAGTGACTGCACCTGATGGTTATAATGGCAGCATTCATATCCTTATGGCAGTGCATCCCGATGGCAGCATCAATGCCATTCGCATCACTGGACATAAAGAAACCCCTGGCTTGGGTGATGGCATTAGCAAAAACCAGCCTTGGCTGGATGCATTTGGCGATAAATCGTTAAACAACACCCGCTGGGCTGTGAAAAAAGACGGTGGCGATTTCGATCAATTTACAGGTGCTACAATTACGCCTCGTGCCGTGGTTAAAGCCGTTAAAAAAGGACTTGCGATGTTTACTAAAATAAAAAGTAAACTTCTAAAAAAAGCTCAGCAGCAAACGGAGGCTCAACATGCAATGCCATGACCCTAATGAAGAGCTAGTAAATCAAAAAGCTGAAATTTTCGCCAATGGCTTCTGGCATAACAATGCCATCTTTGCGCAATTACTTGGCATGTGCCCTCTCTTGGGAGTTACCACATCGGCAGAAAATGGTTTTTGGATGGGTGCTGCAACACTTCTCGCACTGGTTTGTTCAAATCTGACTGTATCTCTGATTCGTGGCGCCATTCCTGCCAATGTACGTATTCCTGCTTATATCACCATTATCGCAGCTTTTGTTTCGATTATTGAAATGGCGATGAATGCCTGGATGCATGAAATGTATTTGATTTTAGGGCTGTTTATTCCATTGATTGTGGTCAACTGCGCTATTCTTGGACGTGCAGAAGCCTTTGCCAGCAAAAACACGCCCATCAACTCACTTGTTGATGCACTTGCTATGGGTTCAGGTTTTACGTTCGCATTGGTATTGCTCGGTGGTGTTCGTGAACTACTCGGACAAGGTGAAGTCTTTGGTTTTGATATATTTGGTGCTGATTACCCCGATGTATTGATGTTTATTCTACCACCAGGTGCATTTATTGCCTTGGGCTTTATTTTGGCGGGTGTGAATATTATCAACCGCAAGATGAAAGCGCGTAAAGATAAACAAGCAGCCATCCTTGCAACCATGCAAACGGCAGACTTAAACACTGCGGAGGTTCAATCATGAATTGGATGCTTATTGTACTCATGCTGCCATTGGCAGCACTGCTGTATTGGGCTGGTTTTTATGCCACCAAAGATATGCGCATCAAAAAGAATGCCCTGCGCGAGGAACAAGCCAAAAAGAATCTTGAGCAGCAACGTTTAGAGCAAGAAAAGTTGGAACAGGCCGACAAGGAGTAAAACCATGCCTGTCTTGCATATTCATACCAATATCAGCATTGAAAATCAGTCCGATTTTTTAGCTCAAGCATCAAGCACTGTTTCTGCTGCGTTAGGCAAACCTGAGTCCTATGTGATGATTTTATTTTCTGAATGCAAACCGATGTTATTCGCAGGAACACAAGAACCAGCAGCCTTTGTAGAGCTTAAAAGCTTGGGTTTGAACGAGGCTCAAACAAAAGGTTTGTCAGACAAGTTATGCTCTTTTTTAGAAACAACGCTCAACATAGAGCCTTCTCGCATGTATATCGAATTTTCAAACCCAGAAAGAGCCATGTTTGGCTGGAATAAAAGCACTTTCTAGAACAGTTCTAGACAACACTTCTCTTTCAAAATATCACTCCCCCGCCTGCACAGCAGTTAAAGCAATCGTATAGATAATATCTTCAACAAGCGCTCCGCGAGACAAATCATTCACAGGTTTACACAAGCCTTGCAACATAGGGCCGATACTCGCAACACTGGCACTCCGTTGTACTGCCTTATAGGTGGTATTACCCGTATCAAGATCTGGGAATATAAATACATTCGCATTTCCCGCCACCTGACTATCGGGTGCTTTGCTTTGACCAACTGACACAATAGCCGCTGCATCATATTGCATAGGGCCATCAATGATTAAATCAGGTCTGCGTTGACGAACGATTTTTGTTGCCTGCCTAACCTTATCAACTTTTTTTCCTATGCCCGATTCACCTGTACTATAACTTATCATTGCCACTTTCGGCTCTAGACCAAAATGCTTTGCCGTATCAGCACTTTGGATGGCTATATCAGCCAATTGATTGGCATCTGGATCAGGATTTATCGCACAATCCGCATACACAACCACTTGTCCAGGCAAGCACATAAAAAATACAGACGAAACCAATTCTGCATCATCTCTCACACCGATTAACTGAAAAGCTGGACGAACAGTATTCGCTGTCGTATGTAGAGCCCCTGAAACCAAACCATCCACTTCACCCATCGCCAACATCATGGTTCCCAACACCACACGATCTTGTAGTTGATCTTCTGCAATATGGCTGGTCATACCTTTTTCTTGTCGTAACATGACCATAGGCTCGATATAGGATTGACGCACCAATTCAGGGTCAATAATCTGAATCGCTTCATCAAGCGTAATCCCCTGTGATGCAGCAACCTGATGAATCCTTTCAGGATTTCCTAACAATATACATTGTGCAATATTCCGTTTATGACATTTATGAGCTGCCATGACCGTGCGCGGCTCATCACCTTCAGGAAGAATAATACGTTGTTTGTTTTCATTGGCCTTCAAAATAACCTGATAACGAAATGCTGCGGGTGAAAGGTGTGGTTCACGATCAACATCGCAACGCTCCTTAAGCCACTTGGCATCAATATGGTTTGCCACATGATCCATCGCCTGATCGATTAAAACAAAATCATCCACAGCAACTTCAGAGGGCATGCGAACCAACTCAGCAGCAGTCTGAAAAGAGCTGCTTTTCACCAATAAAATAGGAATCCCCGTTTGAATAGCTTGCGCACATAAATCCAAAATCATTGGGCTGGGTATTAATCCACCTGTCAGTAAAATACCCGCAATACGAACACCATTCATAGCTGCCATACATGCAGCCACAAAAATATCTTCCCTATCACCTGGTAAAATTAATAAGGTATGTGGCTGATACACACTCAGCGTATTTGCCATAGAACGCGCGCATACTTCCATACGCTGCACCCTTCGCATTTTTATCTCACCCTCATTGATAACCTCTGCATGAAGGTACTCCGCAATATCACACATTCTCAATGCATTCAAAGACTGCTTCCAAGCAATAGAGCCTACATGATGATATGGACTGTGAGCTATAACGCTTGCCATCCCACGCTTACAATCCTCTAAGTCCTGTTCATCATCAGAGCTAGCCTGCAATAAATCAGCTTCCAACCTATGCTGCACATCCGTTTCAGGCTTGCCTAATTTATTGATAATCACACCAATTAATGCAGTTCCATTGTTACCATTAAATGCATTGGCTGCAATATTGATAGATTCTTCCAAATCATGTTCAGGAATAGCAACCAAAATAACCTCAGCATCTAGCGCCCGAGCAATCGCCGTATTGAGGCGTGTCGCATAACCCGCATGGCTATCTGCGACCAAGCCTTCAACAATAACAACATCAGCATCAACAGCACTTTGTCGATACAGCTCAATCACCTCTTCCATCAACAACTCTTCGTTTCCCGAACCCAAATACGATTTCGCTTTACTAAGACTGATTGGTTTCGGCACTGCTCTATCGGTGATATGCTCAATGAACTGTGTGGAACGTTCAGGGCCGTAGTCACTTTCATGTAGCTGCGCTACTGGCTTATAAAAAGATGAGCGTATGCCAAGCCTATCCAAGACCCTCATCATGCCAAGGCTCACTGTGGTTAAGCCTGCTCTAGAAGTCGTGGATGTCAGTAAGAAAACATGACTCATATACGTCTTTCTCCATCAAATAACGTTGCTGCTACATAACGCGCAATCATTTTCTCTTCGGCAGTTGCAACCACCAATAACGAAATGTCGGCTCCATCCATACTAATAAAACCATGCGTATCTCTGCCATGCTGATTGTTTCTATTCACATCAAGTGCCACCCCAAATATTGCCAATTGCTCAGATACTTTAGCCCGAATAGCACTCGCATGTTCGCCAATACCGCCTGTAAAAACAATGGCATCGATACGCTCAAGTGAAACGGTAAGGGTTGCTATAGACTTCGCCAAGCGATAACAGAATACTTCTATCGCCAATACTGCTCGACTTTCACCAGCCTCTGCTGCATGCAAAAGTGTCCGCATATCATTACCCAGCCCAGATAATCCTAACAATCCAGATTCGCGATTCAACATATCAGTCACTTTTTCCAATGATGCACCACTCTTCTTGGCTATAAATTGATGCAAACCAGGATCCACATCGCCGCTACGCGTCCCCATCACAAGACCTTCTAAAGGTGTCATGCCCATGGTTGTATCGATGCTGATGCCGTCCTTAATCGCCGTTGCACTACATCCATTCCCCAAGTGTAGCGTCACAAGCCTACAAGCATTAAATCTCCTGCCCAGTAGTCGCGCAGCTTCCTGAGCAACATAATGATGACTGGTTCCATGAAAGCCATAACGCCTAACGCCATACTCTTTATACCAATGGTAAGGCACAGCATATAAGTATGCATGCGGCGGCAAAGTATGATGAAATGCAGTATCAAACACAGCAACATGAGGCACCCCTTGCAAGCGCTTCATTGCCTCGCGAATGCCAATAAGATTTACAGGGTTATGAAGCGGAGCTAAATGCGAAAGAAACTCAATATCTGCAATCACCTCATCATCTATCACTATGGGTTTAGAAAATTTTTCTCCACCGTGTACAACCCTATGCCCAACGGCAACAATACTATCTTTGTCTATTAGTGAAAAAAGTGCATTCAGCATATTCCGCATAGCGGCATGACTGTCAGCATTTTCAAGATCATAGCTGTGCTCTGTTTCCGAAATAGTCCAACTCAACACCGCATCTCTTTCACCGAGGCGTTGTGCTATACCTTCAGCGATACATTGCTCTGATTCCTTATCAATCAACGCCATTTTTATAGAGGAACTGCCTGTATTGGTAACTAAAATAGTTTTATCTGACATCACCTTTTACCTTTTATAACCCGTTGAAAAAGACTGTTTCCAGCCCTTCAAATATCAGTCCAGAAACTGTTCTTATGCGCTTTTATTCGGCAGTCGCAACCTTGGCAAAGTTAGCCAGCGCATGCGCTATTTTGTGAATCACTTTATCACAGCCTTTGATAGCATGACGTTTCAATAAATATTCAGGGTTATTGTATGCAAACCATACCTGACCTGTTTTATCTTCCCAAATTAAAGCCTTTTGCGGCAAATCAATTGCAGAAGTTTGTGCGCACTGCATAAGCGGTGTTCCCACCTTGGGATTACCAAAAATGATCAATTCTGTGGGACGCAGCATCTTGCCGACTTTTTTTGCACCTTCGGCATGATTGATTCTCGCAAATACCGTCATACCTTTTGCTAACAATGCTTTTTCAAGACGGTCAGCCGTGCTATTCACACTATGAACACTTTTTATACTGATTAAACCATTATCATCAGCAATCGCTGCCGTTGAATATAAAAATATTGCTATAAGAATACATACTATTTTTTGCATATTCCTCTCCCAGATTATCTACAGCCATATGCAGTTATTACTACGTGACCTTACTGACCATTTGCAATTGCCTGCTTGATTATTATCGCAACTGATTTTGGGTTAATGCCACGCTCTTTGCAGTATTTAGTTTGCAGCCAAACTGACAACTGTTTTTGTCCTTTACTTGCGTTGCAACCACAACAACAAAGAGCAATATTTTCTATGGTAATTATCTTTGCATCATTAATGATATGCTCCCAACTAGCTGCAGACCTCTTTGAAACTTTTGCAGGGGTAAACTCAACACCACAATATACGCAAACTTTATCTCTTTCACGAACTTCCTTTTCAAGCTCACTTGGAATGTTCCAATTATTTGCCATAACGTATTTCCCTCTGTTTAAAGAAATAGATAAATTTAAATATAGGAAAATATTTGTGAAATATCATCATAAACACGAAATATTACATTTATCTTGCATAAAAATGACTTAAAACCATCGTTTTAACAAACTTAGATGCTACTTTTCATCAACAAATTCTACTCTAACCCCAACGTCCATCTGCACGCGGATGCAACAGAATAGCACTATAAAGATATACAAACACTGCAAACGCCAGCATCCAAAGCGTTTGTGATAAAACAATCCATAACTGATAATACTCAGATAAAATCATCGGCAACACCACGCGCACAACAGTACCGACAAACAGCATGAAAAACATCATGCTAACACCCGTGGGTGGATTCATAATATCACGCCCTGTATGCCCCAAGGATATGCGCGACATCATACCCAGTGTCATCATGCCAATGCCACCAACCGTAAAAGCGTGAATTGCCAACGATGTGGGGATTCCTGCTGCAAAAGAAGCTGCTTCTAATGCAAAAGCCACAATCATCCAACCATAAGCCAAATATAACACCCATAACAATGGTTTTTCCCAAATACCATGCGTGTACCAACCCCTCAAACGAATCGCATGCAACACACATAATATCGCCGCCAATGATGCTGTTAGGGCGGGAAAGGCAAAGAAAATATCACTTAGGGCAAAGAGTAAAAACAATACAAAGCAGCCCATATCAACCCATTGATTGTTCTTTAAGGTCACGGGATAACCCACACCACGCTCAATAAACATCGGCATGACCCGCCGTGATAAAACAAGAATCAACGAAAGTGTCATATACAAGCCAATATAAATACCGATACGTTGCCCATCATGAAAAAGACCAAGCACGCCAAGTGAATAAATTACCTGCCCTATCAAAAGAAAATACAATTTGGATACAACTGCCATATTTTTCCATAACTTGGCCTTTACCACAGGCATCGTTAGTGCAATCGACAAATACAACATAAACAGATTATCCAGCATCAAGCTAGCAAACAAAGCTTGCTCACCAGGCATCAATATTGCGACTCGTGCCAACAACCATAGCAGTACAAGCACAAGTAATGAACGACCATGCAAGGTTTGAAGATTTGTCCAATTTTTTACAGCAGTAAGTAAAAAGCCTGCGATAATTGCTAGTGCATAGCCATAAATCATCTCATGGGCATGCCAATATACAGGAGAAATACTATCTGGGATAAGCTTGATAGAGAAAACCAGCTCTGCCATCCAGAGCATCATGCTTACGATAGAAAATAGCGCAGCTACTAAGAAGAAAGGGCGAAATCCCAAATGAAATAAAACATGTCCGCCAACACCTTCTTGTTTATCAGAACCATCGATTGAAATCATTGAAAGCCTTCTAATATCAGTTTTTTATCTTAACCACGT
>JAUZQR010000174.1 GCA_030950865.1 Mariprofundaceae bacterium
CGCTGTGCGTTCGCCCAAACCATGTTGAACATGGCGATCTAGGCAGTTTTCAGAAAGGTTTACATTGCCATCAGCAAACCAACGATAAAAGGGTGGGTTACTGGCATCTAACACCTGTGTAAAAGGCTTTTGCCATGTTAAATGCTGCTCTGCCAAATGTTTCCAAGAGCCTTCAAAATCAGTTTGAAACGCATCTGATGCTACTTGCCAATCATTTAAAGATGAGAAAGAAGCCTGTGATTTGGGTGGCTCAAAAACACGGTTTTCTTCCAATAAAGACTCTATGTTTTCTTGCGCCATGAATCACCCCTACAACTAAAGTAACTCACTACAGGATGAGATTTTATCATCCAAAGGTCAAGGCTTACAGCGCAACATGAACGTTGAATATAAGCGTATATTCACCATTGAGCACAAAAAATAAAAGGCCGCAGAATACACATTCTACGACCTTTTCTTATTGTAATATTCGGAACTTAGTGAATGAATAAATTAAGCGCTTAGTGCTTCCTTCATTTTTTTCATGGCACGTTTTTCAAGTTGGCGAACACGCTCAATGGATACACCCAACTCTTCGGATAAATCTTTCAATGTTGCAGGATCTTCAGATAAATGGCGTTGCACCATAATATGACGATCACGCGAAGATAACGTCTGTATAGCTTCGGATAACAACATTTCCTGATGATTTTTCCAGTTGGATGCTTCAATAATTTCTTCTGGTGAGGCTTCAGATGATGGCAATCCCGCCACCATGGTTTGACCTTCAACATCGACATCCAGCGACACATCACGTTGTAAAAATGCCGTTGCAACGTCCTGATATTCGTGTCCACTCAGCCCATATTCTGCGCCTACTTCATCAGCATGTTTGCCATCCATCGCTGCAATGGCATTTTTTGCCTTTTGCAAACCAGCAAAAATACGACGTTGCAATTTATTGGTGCCAAGCTTCACAATACTCCACGAACGCAGAATAAAATCATGAATCGATGCGCGAATCCACCAGGAAGCGTAAGTCATCAAACGAAAACCACGTTCAGGATCAAAGCGTTTTACGGCATGCATCAAACCAAGCGTGCCTTCTTGCACCAAATCCATTTCCTGCAATCCAAAATGACGATATTCACGCGCAATTGCTGCCACACCATGCAAATTGGCAACAACCAACTCACGCGCAGCCTCACGATCTTCATGCTCGTGCCAACGTCTTGCCAACCGCGCTTCTTCTTCGCGGGACAATTTCGACGTTTGTTTTACATCACGGTAAAACAAAGAAAGGCTAGACATATCAAGTGTTTGTGCGGACAACTTCGCCTCCTATAAGGGTAATTCGCTGGAAAAGCTTAAGTTTCTATTAAATCTTGTCCAGTATTACTTAAAATAAACCAACTTCTTGTATGTTATTATAGCTGTTTTTAATGAAAATAAGATGAAATCTACATATCAATACACTACTGTCCGACGAAAGTTTGATGTTTTGTTTCCAACGCCTTATGCCACAAAGAGTTTCTTTGAGCTACGATGTCGTGAGACAGGAAATGATATTTCATTGTTTGCGTCATTCCCGCGATCAGGTGAATTGCGAAGCAAGAGATTATCCCCTGGAGGAAGGCGAGAATCCATTGTTTGCAAGGTTTTTTGGATACCCGATCAAGTCGGGCATGACAGGATGTGAATTTCGCCAGACAGTAGTGACTAAATATACAATCAATATTGAAAGGAGCCCTTCTAACTTACGCTCCTAACAAAGTCACAGACTCATCATCACGCTTGTGAATATACCCAATCTTATACACTGTTTCACCGGCTTCTTCTAATACCTGTGTCGCTGCATCCACTTCGCTGGCAGAAAGAATCACCACAAAACCAATCCCCATATTAAATGTGCGATAACGCTCATTTTTTTCAACATCGGCAAAACCAAGTAAATATTCAAATACAGGCGGTACACCCCAAGAAGATACATCCACTGTCACAGCCAAATCATCGCTTAGAATACGCTCAAGATTATCAAACATACCACCACCTGTGATATGCGAAAAACCGTGTACGTTCACGCCACTTTTCATCAATGCGTTAATCGCTGGCACATACAAACGGGTAGGAGATAATACTTTATCAATCGCTTTGCTGCCATCCGATAGCGTATCGTTGATCATATCCGCTTTGCCCAATTCCAAAAGCTTGCGCACCATCGAAAAACCATTCGAGTGTGGGCCATTGGATGCAAGGCCAAGCACCACATCACCATCGGCGATGGTTGAACCGTCGACCATCTTCGGTTTATCCACCACACCCACACAGAAACCACCAATATCATAATGACCTGGTGCATACATGCCTGGCATTTCAGCGGTTTCCCCGCCTACCAGAGCGCACTCACAGGTTTTGCAGGCATCGGCAATACCTTCAACCACACCAGCTAAGGTCTCGCCCTTCAGCGCGCCTGTAGCCAAGTAGTCCAAAAAGAATAATGGCGCAGCACCCAGCGCAGCCAAATCATTCACACACATGGCAACCGCATCAATACCAGCCACATGCGGGCGATCATATTCTTGCAGCAATAATAATTTCGTGCCTACACCATCAGTTCCAGAGACAAGCACTGGCTCTTCCATATTTGAAAAATCTGGCTGAAATAAACCGCCAAACCCGCCAAGCCCAGCCAACACTTCTGGACGCATGGTGCTATTAACCGCACTTTTAATACGCCCTACAAAAGC
>JAUZQR010000175.1 GCA_030950865.1 Mariprofundaceae bacterium
AACACAATGGTTGCATGAGGTGTTGGATGTAAGCTTTGATGTTCGTTTGTTGGCTGGCGATGCATCCTTTCGCCGTTATTTCCGCGTTTATGCAGGCGATACGAGTTGGGTATTGATGGATGCCCCGCCTGAAAAAGAAGATTGCTCGCCTTTTTTAAGGGTTAGAGCATGGTTTCAGCATGCACAGTTACGTGTGCCTGATTTAATAGCTGAAGATAAGCAACAAGGCTTCTTGCTGCTGCAAGATTTTGGCGATGATACTTGGGCTGTACACTTGCAACAAGGCGGTGATGTCATACCTCTTTTTCAAGATGCTTTGCGACAATTGCACGTATTACAGGCTGCTCAAGAAAGTTTTGAACTGCCAATTTTTGATGTCGCACGCATGCAGCGCGAGTGTGACCTTTATTTGGATTGGTATTTACCCAAGGTTATGGGTTATGTGCCAACGGAGTCTGAACGCGTATTGTTTCATGCTGCGTTATTACCATCTTTACAACGTTTACAAGCACTGCCACAAGCTGCGGTTCATTTGGATTATCATTCGCGAAATTTGATGGTTCCTGAGAGTGGTCTGCCACTTGGCATTATTGATTTTCAGGATGCTGTTCTAGGACCTATCACCTATGATTTGGCATCATTGTTATATGATTGTTATCAAGATTACCCTGAATCATTGCGTCGTGAATGGAGTGCATACTTTTTCTCAGCATTGCCCAGTGCATCGAAAGCATATTTTGCAGGTTTTGATGATTGGCATGAATCATTGCGTTTAACAGCTTTTCAACGGCATATCAAAGCCATAGGCATTTTTGCGCGTTTGGCATACCGCGATGGTAAACAAGGTTTTTTGGATGAAATACCACTAACAAAACGACATTTACACGATGAGATGAAGGTTTTGAACTTGCCAAGTGCTGTGGTCGAACTGTTGCAACAAGGCTAACTTTCAGAACCTTGCATGTGTTGCTGACTCTTTCTCGTCCAAGAAAGAATCAAAGAATGTCATCCTGAAAAACTAACACTACGGCGCAGCTTGAACAGGGAATTAGGCTACTTCTCTTTTTCCAACACTGATTGAATACGCTGCTTGGCCTCAATGGGTAGCTGAATATCTTGTTTAAGGTCATGTTCACGAATTTGCTCGAAAATGCCCGCCATCGTTTGCAAACTTTGATGGTAATTACGGCACAAACCACACATAGCAAAATGCAATTTAAGTTGCAATTTTTCTGCTAGAGACAAATCGCGATCAAAGCTCTCTGATGTTAGTTGGCTAACGCGTTTACAGGCGTGTTTCATGATTTTGAATGACCTCCAAACCAATGCTCATGCAGACATGTTTGCAGGGCAAGCCTAGCACGGTGCATCAGTACATGCAGGTGAGTCGGCGTAATATCATAAGCATTACAAATACTTTCACTATCATCGCCAGCGAGTTCGCGCATCTCAAAAACGTGGCGTTGTTTTTCAGGTAAATGCGATAAACATTCTTGTAAAACTTGACGAAATTCTTGATTATCACATAAAGCTTCTGGGTTATCACGCCAAGCCGATGGTGAGTGTTGCCAGCTTCCATTTTCAGAAAAATGTGCGGAGGTTGGATCATTTTCCAATCTATCGGAGATTTTTCGATGACGTATTTCTTTGCGAATATGATCAATAATTTTGTGTTTCATGATGCCTACCAGCCATGTTCGCAGTGTTGAATCACCCTTGAAACGCTCATGCCCTCGCCATGCTGCCAAGAGTGTTTCTTGCACCATATCGCTTGCTAATTCCGTATCGTGTAGACGAGATAAAGCATAGCGGAAGAGATAATCGCCATGCTCTTTTAACCATAACTCAGGATTCATTTCTTTGTCGGTCATGGCTGTATCATGCCAGCGCAAAAGAAGTCAGCAAGCGGTATTATTCTTGCTAATAGGCTAGTTATGAATGACGACCTACAAAACAAACTGATGGGTATGGTAGATCAAATGCCGCCCTTTCCTAAAAGCGTTCATCGCATTATTGAGCTTTCAGCAGATATGAATTGCGCTCCAAAAGATTTGGTACAAGTGATTGAGCATGATCCTGTGATTACCATGAAATTATTAAAATTGGTAAACTCGGCATTCTTTTCACTGGCACGAAGTATTGCTTCTGTGCGTCATGCTTTGGTTTATTTGGGCTTGAATACTGTCAAAAATCTTGCGCTTAGTATTGCCACGGTTGATTCTCTACCGCGCAAAAAAATGGATTGTTTTAGTACCCATGAGTTTTTATTGCATTCATTAACTACAGCATCGATTGCCCAGCATATTGCCAAAAAGTTCGATGTTGAAACCGATGCGACAGATGTGTTTGTTGCTGCGTTATTACATGATTTTGGTAAAGCTGTATTGGCGCAGTTTGAGACTGATTTATTTGCGCAAGCGGTCAAAGAAGCCGCCATTAATGAAGAGCCATTACATATTGCTGAGTTGCGCGTGATTGGTGCTGATCATGCGCAAGTGGGTGGTATGCTGGCAGAGAAATGGGAGCTTCCCAAAGAGCTTGTTACCTGTATTCAAGCACATCATCAAGGTATAAGCTCGCCTTTGGGTGATTGTATTTTTGTTGCGAATCAAATCAGTAAGCAGGCTGAATTTGGCCGCAGTGGTAATACGATTGTTGAGGATTTGCCCGATTATATTGTTCAAAGGTTTGGTGTTAATATGCAAGAAATGCTTGAACGATTGGGTGATTTGTCGGATGAAAAGGCAAAAGCCAATGCCTTTATTAATATGTAGTTGGGAAGGGTAGGTATATGAAAATACGTTTTTGGGGTGTGCGCGGCTCCATTCCATCGCCTGGGCCGAAAACTGTGCGTTATGGTGGTAATACGACGTGTATTGAAGTGCGCTCTGATAATGACACACTGATTATTTTAGATGCAGGAACGGGCATTTTTCCATTATCGCAAAGTTTGTTTCCAGAATTTCCACTGCAAGCCCATATTTTCAACACCCATACACACTGGGATCATATTCAAGGTTTACCATTCTTCATTCCATTTTTTGTACCTGGCAATCAGGTGAATATTTATGGTGCATCCGATCCCATATCACAAAAAGGTATCAGTGAGATTTTAACCACGCAGCTGCAATACCGTTTTTTCCCTATTCGAGAAGCAGAACTCAAGGCAGATATTGCTTATGAATCACTTGTAGAATCGCAAGTTATTCAAATTGGCGATGCACTGATTACGCCTGTCTTGATGAATCACCCTGTGATTAATTTTGGTTATCGCATTGACTGTAATGGTAAATCTATGTTTTTTACAGGCGACCATGAGCCTGCAAGCAATATTTATGCACCAGAAGATGAAGAGTATGATGAATATCAAATTCTGATTGAACAAAAAAATAAGAGTATGATTGATGCTATTCAAGGTGTGGATGTGATGATTTCAGATGCCTCTTATACCCCTGAAGAATATCCCGCTAAAAAAGGTTGGGGGCATGGAACCTATGACACAGGCATGGCAATGGCGCGCGAAGCTGGTGTTGGTAAATTGTATTGCACCCACCATGAACCAACGCGCAGTGATGATGCTTTGGAAGCTGTGTTTGCAGAAGCATTGACGCGGAATCCTAGAAAAGACGGTGATCCTGAATACCTTCTAGCCCAAGAAGGTTTAACGATTGAGTGGTAGTTGAGAGAGGCTATCGTTACGCTCTAAAACTTGTATAGGATCTTTATAGCATCCAGTCAGATGAGGGAACTTCACTCTGAGCTTTTTTCAGTGAGTACAAAGCCTATTGGATATGCTGTAATAATTCATAGATACTGCGCAGATGTCTAAGAGAACTAGTATATTTGTGTCGATTTGTTTTGCATTGCCTGTTTTGGTGCTGCTAACTTCGATGCTGTTAGGCATAGACGGGCATGTTGTGGATTTGGATTTAGTATTGGCTGGAACTAGTTCTGAGCATCTTTTGGGCTGTGATAATTTAGGGAGAGATGTGTTGTCTCGCTTGGCAGAAGGTTTGCAGCTTTCCATATTTGTGGGTGTTATCGTCGTTTTATTGGGCGCTATTTTGGGTATTACGATTGGTGTTTTGGCTGGTTGGTATGGTGGCTGGTTGGATATTGTGTTGATGCGTATTGCTGATGTGGTGCTCTCCTTTCCAGGCATATTATTAGCCATTGCCTTGGCTGCGATGCTTGGCCCTGGCGTGGAGAATCTTATTTTGGCGCTGGTGGTGGTGGGTTGGGTTGGATTTGCGCGATTGAGTAGGGTGCAGGTGTTATCTCTAAAATCAGCGGCTTATATTGAAGCGGCTTTAGCCAATGGTATGTCTTTTTTGTATATTACATTGCGTCATTTGTTGCCTAATATTGCTGCACCTCTTTTGGTGGAAGCAAGTTTTGGTTTGGCAGCCGTGATGATTGGTGAGGCGGGTTTATCTTTTTTAGGGGTGGGCGTGCAAGCGCCCGATGCATCATTGGGCACGATGATTCGTGAAGGTACACGTTTGATGCTGGTTCAGCCGAGTTTGGTAATTTGGCCAGGGTTGATGTTGTTCTTGGTGGTGATGGCGGTCAATGTGTTGGGTGATGCGCTGCGTGACCGTTTGGATGTAAAACGGGTGTAATTGCCAGTTCGCCGCTGATTTATCCGATAACAGCGTTACAAAATGTTCATTTGCAGGAGCAAACTTCGTTTTTGTTTCTCGTTCTCAAACCAACCAGCAGTAACATGAACAATTACATTTATTCAGAATTTCCCTAGATATGAGCCAAGCTTGTCATGTTGAGCGTAGCCGAAACATCTTTTTTTGTGATGTTTTAAAAAAAGATCCTTCGACGTTGCTCGGAATGACAGTTTTCTAGATGTTTTTAGCTTGAGCTGAGGCATTACCTATATAGCTGGCAGGAGTCATTATTAGCAACTCTTGTTTGGCATGATCTGGAATATCTAGTTTTTCGATAAATCTGCGTAAGCTCGCTTGAGTGATGCCTTGACCACGGGTTAATGCTTTAAGCTGCTCGTATGGATTTTCAAGACCATAACGACGCATCACGGTCTGTACAGCTTCACCCAAAACTTCCCATGTAGCATCCAAATCGGCAT
>JAUZQR010000176.1 GCA_030950865.1 Mariprofundaceae bacterium
ACGAATTTTCCACTTTACGTCCGAAAGGTGCCTATGTCACAGGTGCGGGCGCTTATACGTCTGGGCCTTTATCATTCATGGATATTTACGATAAAATGTGTTTTACCGTATCCTCTGCGGGTGGTCGTCGTGGCGCACAAATGGGTACATTTGATATTTCACATCCCGATATCATTGATTTTATCAAAGCCAAGCGTGAAGACGGTAGATTACGTCAATTTAATCTGTCTTGCCTGATTACCAAAGATTTTATGGAAGCCGTTAAACAAGATGGTGATTGGCAGTTGATTTTTCCAGCCAATCAATCTGAAATTGATGCCCCTGAAAACACCATCGTATGGCGACATATGCCGCACTTCAAAAGCAGTGTTGTGCGCAATGACAAGAGTGAAATTGCTTGTAAAGTTTATCGCACCATCAAAGCCAAACGCCTTTGGGATGTGATTATGGCATCGACCTATGATTATGCCGAGCCTGGTTTTATTTTGATTGATGAAGTTAATGATAAAAACAACAACTGGTTCTGCGAAGATGTTCGCGCCACCAACCCTTGTGGCGAACAGCCTCTACCACCGTATGGCGCATGTTTACTTGGCTCTATCAATCTTACCAAGTTTGTAAAAAACGCTTTCACTGAAGAAGCTGAGTTTGATTGGGATACTTACCGAGAAGTCATCACAATCTTTACTCGCATGTTGGATAATGTTGTTGAAATCAATGGTTTACCATTAGAAAAACAACGCGCCGAGCTTATTGCCAAACGTCGTCATGGCATGGGCTACCTTGGTTTAGGCTCCACACTGACCATGATGGGTTGTCAATATGGTTCAGCTAAATCTTTGGAGTTTACTGAAAAAGTTTCCTATGAATTAGCACGCACAGGCTTTGAAACAGGTTTGCAACTGGGTGAAGAAAAAGGCGTTGCTCCCATCATGAATGAAGACATTAAAATCACCACTGAAATTATGGCAAAACGCCCTGAAATGGCGAATGATGGCATCAAAGTCGGCGACAAAATCAAAGCGCGTATTTTATGGGCTAAATATTCTTCTTATATGCAGCAGTTTTTACAAACAGGCAACCCAGAAGATAAAACATTGATTGAAGCTTTAATCGAAAAAGGCTGCCGCTTTACCCATCACTCATCTATTGCGCCAACAGGTACCATCTCACTAAGTCTGGCAAACAATGCGTCCAATGGCATCGAGCCATCCTTTGCACACCATTATGCGCGCAATGTGATTAGGGAAGGTAAAAAGTCCAAAGAAAAGATTGATGTATTCTCCTATGAACTACTGGCATACCGCGAGCTTATCAATGCCGAAGCCATGCCGTTTAGCGAAGATGAAGATA
>JAUZQR010000177.1 GCA_030950865.1 Mariprofundaceae bacterium
GTAGGCGGAAATGCGGGCAACATCATGGTCATAAAAATAGGGTCACCCTGACGATACCGCTCATCACTTACAAAGCTTGCCCCTGTTGTACTAAAATTCACAGCTCGCTCTTTCAAATTACTGCGACTCGCATCATTGAGCATATTCACACCAATCAAATAGTTTAACTTGGTATCCAAAGCCTCCATCGCATTGGCCATATCTGTATTCAACTTGCCACGCAGATCATTGGAAAAAATATCGCTACCCACCATATCTCGCAACATATAACTTTGGCGCGAACGAATGCCCACGTGATTTTTACGTACTTCAAATTCTTCTGTTGATAACGGTGTGTCATTCATGGGGATAATGTCATCCACACGAAAATCTTGACGGCGGTTATTGGCATCTTCAGACATGTAAGGCTCCTGAGCTTAATAAATCAGTCGCAGACAACGGCATCAGAACATCTTGCACTGTTGGTACAGATTTGGCTTGCGTATCTACCAAGCCCCGTTCGATGACAGAAACTGCAACATCTACCACCTGTGAATCAAATTGTGTGCCAGAATTTTCTTTGAGTTGTTCCATGCAGAATGAAAGCGGTCTCGCCATACGGTAAACCCTGTGTGTTGTCATCGCATCAATCGCATCTGCCACACAAACAATTCTTGCTTCAAAAGGTATATCCTCTCCAGCCAGACCGTCAGGATAACCTCGACCATCAAAACGTTCATGATGATGCCTCACCATCAAACGTTCACGACTCAATGTATCCATATTTTTTAGAATCGAATCGCCAATAGCAGGGTGCGCCTTCATAATCGCAAACTCTTGCTCGGTATAGCGCCCAGGCTTAAGTAGCACAGCATCCGCAACACCCACTTTACCAATATCATGCAACAAGCCACCCGTGCGAATCACTTGAATAGTCTTATCATCCAAACCCAATTCTTCTGCAAATAACCTTGATAACTCGCCTACCCGTGCAGAATGATCCTTGGTATAGCGATCTCGCGCTTCCAATGAGCGCACCAATGCAATTAAAGTTTCATTCATGCTATCTGCCAACGCAGCATGAACCGCTCGGTTATCAAGAAGTGTATCTAACTTCTTAACCAACAAGCCCAACATGTGACGCTCTTCACTCTTCAAAGGTTCAGCGTTTTCTCGGTCAGTCAGACATAACACGCCCATATGTACCCCTTGCAGGGATACTGGAATCGCCACATATTGTTCAACCTCAACCTTGGGCCAACAAGATTTTGATAAAGTATCTCGTGGCAAAATCTCAATATATTCTTTACCTGTATCAATCAGCGGTTGAAATGGTGTAGCTGATAAATCAACATTTAATGCTATATCTTCATAAGATGAAAGACGCTTCGCAACCATAATCATTTTTTTTCGATCACGCTGAAACAACGCGAGAAAACCACCTTGGGCATGCACCATTTCCATAGCTAACCCAAGCGCAGCACTACATACAGCCGATACATCGTGATGGCGCGGCATTTCATCAAACATCCGATACAATAAACCCAAACGTCTATCCATTTCAAACAATTCAGGTAACAAGCGTTCGTCTTTATGCACACTCGGTTTTTTTACTGCCTTAATATCAGTATCTAGAAGCAAGGCTTTTCGCATACAATCCAACAAAACTTCTGAGTCAAAAGGCTTGGACAAAATATGTTTAACATTTAATTTTTCAGCTTCTTGCAGACGCTCCTGCGATAAAAAACCACTCACTAAAATAATTGGCATTGCCGCATGTTCATTTTTCAATTCTGCAATTAAATCCAGAGATATACCATCACCCAAACTTAAATCAGTGACCAGCCCATCCCAATGTTGATCCTCCAACATAATACGTGCTTCTGACAAACTAGCAGCTTGCCCGACGTGAACAGGAACATTCAAATCCGCTATAACTTCAGCAATAACCTCTCGAACAGCAGGCTGATCTTCCAGCACCAAGACTTCCAACATCTAACTACCCTCTCTTCGTCCATAAGCGCGCATAGCGACAACCTCTGGTGGGCGATTCGCCATACCTTGCATTTGAAGGGGTTTAAGCACCTCACTCGTTTCATCCAACCCTGACTCCCCACTCACCGCTTGAAAGCGGCGCAGCAAAGTCTGATAACGCGCCGCATTATCCAAACGAACACGAATTTCAGGTAGTTGAAATGGCTTACTTACAAAATCATACGCACCTTGCTCAACTGCGTGCAAGGCATCTTCAATCCCAGAATAACATGTCATTAAAATTACCAATGTGCGGATAGAATCTTTATTGGCAGCAGCTAAAACCGTCAAACCATCGGCACCTGGCATCACTACATCTGTCAAAACAATGTCAAAATGATCTTGGCTCATTTTTTCCAAAGCATCATCACCGCGATGGCATAGCGTAATCTCATAACCACTTTCAGATAGATACTCCTCAAGCAGTGCTGCTAAAGCCTCATCATCCTCAGCAATGAGTAGGCGAACGCCATTCATGACTTCGCATCACTCGAATTGCTATACATACGCAACAAACGGGCTTCAAGATCTGCCTGCTTATGCTCTGAATTATAACCTGTAGGACCATAACTTTGTTTTGACTCGCGACTCTGCTCAGGTGATTTTGCTTCTGCGGAAATATTCACACGGTCAGTTGGCACTTGGGCTTTGGCAGGTGATTCACGCACATCATTCACCTTGCTGTTTTGTTGCAATAGGCGATGAATAAGCGCATCTGCTGGACGAATGCTTAAAGCCATATTCACCTCCTTTTAGAATTAAATCAAATCCATATCATGATGAATTCGCACCCTTTAAAAAATTATTTCATCAGGTTGATATATTCTATCGGCAGGGTCATCAGCAACTTTAGTAAAAGTTTTCGTAGAGAGAGCGCTACGCAGCAGGGGATTGAGGCATCCAACGATAACGTAACTCTAAACTTGTATCGTGCCGAATACACTGTATTCCACGCCCCTCTTTTGCATGCAAGGCAATAGGAGCACGCATATTCGCAGTAATCCATGCTTGGTCGGCAAACGGGTTCAAGACCAACATCCACATGATTGAATCATTCTGATCGACAGCATTCGTTAGATGCAAACAATCCATTTGCTCAGCATTTAATGTAGGCGTAACGCCTAGTCGCTGTTCATCCCACGGCGTTAAAATAAATGCTGCTTCAGGGGCATCTAGGGACTGCATACAAATCATGTCACCCTTACCTTCATAAATAAAACCAAAACGATGCGCGTCACCGAAACCCGCCAGCCCTTGAGGAAATACAAACTCATTTTGTTCAGCAGCTTCATTCTTTTTCATCACTTGCTCCATGATTATGCCTCTCCTTTCAACCATGTCAGTGCATTGCCCTGATTCGCAGCACGATTTTCCTGCTGGATAATACTATAAACTTCTAAGCGATGAATCGCGATATCTGCTGGTGCATCAATAGCAAAACGAACGCTGTGACCACCTTGAATATCCTGAATAACAATACGAATATCATCGTTTATACGAATTGCTTCGCCAATTTTTCGTCTTAGAACCATCATCTCAAAAAGTTAATCAAACTCATTGATTTCAACTGCGATATTTGACTGTAAGATGCTTGCAAAGCAATACTGGATTGCTGTAGTTGAGCCACCACCGCAGGAATATTCACTGCTTCATGCTCATCTATTCGTTTATTCAATGTAAATTGCATATCTTCAAAGGATGTGCGTGTTACAGCCAAGGCAGATAAACGACCACCCACTTCACTGGTTAAGTTAATCATGCCATCACCCGCGTTATTCAAGCTTCCTAAAGCTGTTTGAATAGCTGCCTGATCATTTGCTTGAAGTGCTGCTTTGAAATCTTGCAACGCTGTAAACGCGACTGAAAATGAAGGGTTATCACCACGAATATTACTTGTGACTTTTAAGCTATCACTGATAGCAACAATTCTGTCCTGACTACTACCCGTATAAGCATAGCTTCCAAATGCATCGAGCGTAAATGATGCTTTATCTACCGCTGTTCCAGAAAATAACGACTGCCCCTGCCACTTTTGATTTGCATCATTGGCAAATTGTGTGAGCAAGTGTTCAACTTCAAGCGCCGCTGTATTACGGTCAGCCGCACTCAAACTTGCCGAGCTTTGTTGTACTGCTAAAGATTCAGCTCGCACCATAATATTCTGCATACTATTCAACATGGTTTGAGAAGCACCCAAACGAGATTCTGCTGTTTTCACGGCATCGAGACTACCCGTCACCCCTGTTTGGGCATGGCGCAAGTCCAAGCTAACTTTATAATCCAATCCTGCATCAGAAGGCTTTTGGAAACGCTTGC
>JAUZQR010000178.1 GCA_030950865.1 Mariprofundaceae bacterium
GAGATGAGCGGCTTGTCCGCATTGGAAAGAATATTGGATAAACGCATTATAGGTTAGGTACCGTTACGCCCGTTTGCCCTTGGTATTTACCTGCACGATCTTTATAGGAAGTTTCACAATCCTCATCGCCACCAAAGAATAAAAATTGTGCTACACCTTCACCCGCATAAATTTTTGCTGGCAATGGCGTTGTATTGGAGAACTCTAACGTTACATGCCCTTCCCACTCAGGCTCTAACGGTGTGACATTCACAATAATGCCACAGCGTGCATAGGTTGATTTACCCAAACAAATGGTCAGAACCGAACGTGGAATGCGCAAATATTCAACCGTACGTGCCAAAGCAAATGAATTGGGCGGAATAATGCAAACATCTGATTTTACATCGACAAAACTATTCTCATCAAAATTTTTCGGATCAACAATGGCTGAATTAATATTGGTGAATATTTTAAACTCATCCGCACAGCGCACATCATAACCATACGATGACAAGCCATAAGAAACCAAACCACCACCATTTTCACAGTGTTTCACTTGCCCATCAATAAATGGCTCAATCATGCCTTCTTCTTGTGCCATACGGCGAATCCACTTATCAGATTTAATGGCCATTATTACCCCCAAGCATACTTATCAATCATTCGTAGTGGGCGGCAGGATAGCGGCGAATCACCCAATCGGAAACTAATGCTTGCATCTTCCCCCGCTTCGCCCTAGAAATCGCGCCGCTGACGCACTATGCACAGTTGGCCAGATAGCTCAGTCGGTAGAGCAAGGGACTGAAAATCCCTGTGTCCTTGGTTCGATTCCAAGTCTGGCCACCATTATTTAAAAAGGAATTACGAGCAATCGTGACTCCTTTTTATTTCAACCATGCAATGATAACAAACATCATTGCAATAAAAGAAAAGGTGGCTTTCAAGATAATTCGTAGATGTCGCTCTTGAAGTTTATCATGCCAACCTGCCGATGCTCTCGCTGCAAATGGCATGGTAAATAGCAAGCCAGCCCACGTTGCCGATAAAAATAGCCATTGCCCTTGCAATAGCTTCTGCCAGCCCGATTCTCCCAGCAGGTTCAAAGATACCGCAAGTGCAACCATGATAAAAGCACACATTGCAGATGTGCCTACAGCATCTTTTAAGCTTAAAAAGCGCCTTAATAATGGCACAAGCATTGTGCCACCCGCAATACCCAGCACACCTGATATATAACCAATCGGCAAGCCTAGAAAGCTTAAAACACCCTTGTGTTTCGAGTCAACCGACAATACACGTCCATAATCATAGGCTACCCAAGCATTTAGTGCTGCCAATGCCAAAAGAATCCATAGTTCAGGAAAAATCAAAGCGCTCCATAAACCCAAGCTTGCCCCCAACAACAAACCTGGCCAGAGATAATAAAACAGCTTGATATTCACATGTCCTAACTGCCAATGCGAACGTGCTGAAAAACCTGCTGTTAGGGCAATCGCTACCATGCTAGAAAAAATAGCCAGTGCCATGCCTCCTTCTGTACTTCCTTCAATACTGGGCATCAAAAGGTAAAATACAGGCACATAAATTAAGCCGCCACCCACACCTGCTACACCAGCCATAAAACCTGCCAATATCCCAGCACATAAACCAACGCTCAAAGCATACAAAAGAAGTGAGATGTCCCATTCCATATCAGCCCTCCACGAATAGCTTCACTACAAACAAAAAAGGCACAAAGAACAAGTCTTTGTGCCTTTTCAAATTGCTCGTTTAAATTAATACCACTTACGAACCACGCTTCGGACGTGAGCCACTTGGCTTACGGCGCGGTGCGCTTCGTCCATCACCACGACCTTCCGTGCGACGAGGGGGACGAGATGAGCCTGAGCGTCCGCCACCAGCAGAGCGCTGCGGACGACGCTTACGTTCCACAGGTGCACTATCTGATTCTTCGCGTGACATTTGCAGTTTGCGGTCTGATACACGTGTGTTTTGCAACGTTTTCAAAATATGGTTTGGCATACCTTCTGGCAAATCAATCGTGCTGTAGTGATCATAAATTTCAATATGCCCGATAAACTCATTTTCAATACCTGACTCATTGGCAACAGCACCCACAATATTACCCTTTTGAGCATCATGATCCGAACCAACTTCAATACGAAAACGTTCCATACCTCGCTCTAAACGCGGCAATGAACGTGTAGACGTTCGTTTTGTACGTTGCGGGCGCTCTTCACGCATATTTTCTCGCCCCAAATCACGCTCGCCACTTGTTTCACGACGCTCATTTTTGCGCTCTGGTTTACGTTCAGAACGACGTGATTCTGCTAATAATAAAGGCTGATCACCTTGCACCATTTTTGCTAAAGCGGCGGCAATTTCTTGTGCAGGAACTTGATGTTCCACTTCATACTGTTCAATAATTTTTGCAAACAAACTTAAGTCGTCTGCTTCCAGAGTGGCTTGAATGCGCTGCTTAAAACCTTCAACACGTTTATCATTGATATCCGCTGTAGAAGGCATTTGAAACTCTTCAATTTTCTGACGTGTTGCACGCTCAATCGAATACAACATACGACGCTCACGTGGTGCAACGAATAAAATCGCATCTCCTGTACGACCTGCACGACCTGTACGACCAATGCGATGCACATAGGATTCTGTATCACCTGGAATATCATAGTTAATCACATGCGAAATGCGTTCAATATCTAAACCTCGCGCTACCACATCAGTCGCCACCAAAATATCCAAATGCCCTTTTTTCAAACGGTTGACGATTTGTTCACGCTGCTTCTGTGCAATCTCACCATTAAGTGCCGCTGCACCAAAACCACGCGCTTCAAGTTTTTCTGCAACTTCAACCGTTGCACCACGCGTACGCACAAAAATAATCATGCCATCAAAGGTTTCAGCTTCAAGAATGCGGGTAAGCGCATCCATTTTATGGCGACCACTAACTGGCCAATAGCGTTGGCGAATAGTTGTTACCGTGCTGGTTTTATTTTTAATCGTAACATGTTCAGGGTTCTTTAAATAACGTTTGGTAATCTTACGAATTGCGTCAGGCATGGTGGCAGAAAACAAAGCAATTTGACGTTTATCAGGCGTTTGCTCCAAAATCCATTCAACATCATCAATAAAGCCCATGCGCAACATTTCATCTGCTTCATCCAGAATCAACGTCTTCAAACCACTCAGTTTTAAAGTTTTACGACGCATATGATCCATCACACGACCAGGTGTGCCAACCACCACGTGCACACCGCGTTTTAACTGGCGCAATTGTGTGTCATAACTTTGTCCACCATAAATCGGCAAAACATGAAAACCTTTAATATGACTGCCATATTTTTGAAATGCTTCAGCAACCTGAATCGCCAATTCACGTGTTGGCGCAAGCACCAAGACCTGTGGATCACGCAAACTTGTATCAATTTTTGATAACACTGGCAATGCAAAAGCCGCCGTTTTACCTGTACCTGTCTGGGCTTGACCCAGTACATCACGATCATCCAATACATACGGAATAATTTCAGCTTGAATCGGTGATGGGGATTCATAACCCGCATCATCCAAGCCTTGCATGACGGGTTCTGATAAACCCAAATCACTAAATTTTATTTGTTGTACATTTTCTTCAGAAGACATTTAAACACCCTATGGACGTATAAACGCCCAATGAAATACACCGAATATTCATATTCGATACTGCAAGCGAGGCCTTATGCCCCGACATCCATCATCTCAAATAGGGGGAAAACCTTCATTTACATTAATTACTTATGCTACGACAGCAGCATATAAGATTCCGCACCCTCACACACAATCATTACATTTGCATTAAATCTCCTGTTATAGCCCGACATAGCATGACAGACTCATGACAATATATGCAAATCAAAATGTTTCTATATCATGTGACACTGGACACATTTGTATGTAAAAAAATGCTTAGGCTTGCTACTTTCTAAGTTAGGTGAGGGTTTATATGGCTAATATCATGGTGTTTAAAGAGGGTGATGTACTCATTGGGCAAGGTGATGAAGATGCTGTCGCCTATCTTATTCAATCTGGCTGGGTAGAAGTTCGCCGCAGACAACAAGATGGTCGCATTCACACATTTACACTTCAAGCAGGTGAAGTGGTCGGCGAACTTGGACTTGCAGGATTGGCACATCAACGAACTGCAACCGTCACTGCATTGACCGATGGTGAAGTAGAGGTAATTGATCGTGGCGCACTGATTCGTCTGGTTAATGGACCGGCAAGCCGATTAACACCATTATTAGCAGCATTATTTTCCCGTCTAAAAATTGCCCTTGATGAAGATGCTTCGGACCACCTTGAAGACACCTTTATCTCTTATGCAAAATTGGAAGGAACAAACACAAAAGCACAACAGGCACTATGCAATCGTCCGAGAATGATTTACCACTTACCATGGGTGTTCGGAGCCCATCACCCGCCTCAAAGTGTGACCGACTTATTCACAGATAAGAAGCCTGCCGATGTCAAACTTGCTGGCTGTAGCCGTTTACTTCGCGAAGAACATATATTCATTGAGAATGCGCCTACTGGCGGTTTGCAGTTACGTCTCGCCCAACATGGTGATTTTTGTTTGCTCGATAATGAACGTGTGGGCTATGGTAAAAATGCAATAGAATTTCCTCTTTGCAAAGGCTTACATACACTCAAATTTGGCGATCAAGCCAATCCATTTGAGTTTAGTTTGGATGTATTGTGCTAAGTCCAAAACAGAGATACACTAACTATTAGGCTCAACCTTAATACGTTCAATATGACTGGTTTTTCCCGTAATCACGCTAACTTTTAATAGGGTTGCAAAAAGTGTCGCTCCACGATCAACAGCTTCAAAATGCTGTGGTAAGCGTGTTATCATACGATGTAGTGCGCCTTCTTTTCGCATACCAATAATGGATTGATACGAGCCAGTCATACCAATATCTGTTTGATAAGCCGTGCCGCTGGTATGAATAATTTCATCACAGGTTGGAATATGTGTATGCGTTCCATAAACAAAGGAAACTCGCCCATCCAAGTGCCAGCCCATACCCATTTTTTCACTGGTTGTTTCCGCATGCAAATCCATGAGTATAACTTTTACATCCGATGGAATCTCCGATAATGCTTGGTCTGCAGCTGCAAATGGGCAGTCCCATGTACCACTCATAAACACCTGACCTATGGTATTAATCACCGCAACAGGGTGACCCGCTGCAGTTTCTTGAATGGTCCAACCCTGCCCTGGTGCCGCAGGAGAAAAATTCATAGGGCGAATAAATCTATCATCTTCATCAATGGTTTTAAGAAAGTCCCGTTGATCCCAACAATGGTTACCATTGGTCAATACGTGCACACCTGATTCAAACACTTCATCTGCAACTTTACGCGTTGTACCAAAACCTGCTGCAAGGTTTTCACCATTGGCGACCACAAAATCGACCTCGTTTTGATAAACAATGCTAGGCAAATGATCACGCAATGCTTTACGCCCAGCTTTGCCGAGAATATCGCCAATCACCAATATATTTATGTGTTCGGACATGTCATCCATCCTTGTTCAGTTATGATTGCATCAAGTGGTATATCATGCGCTTCGCGCTCAATCACTGAGCATCGCTGGCAATCAAAAGCAAGACCAATCACCCTATCAATATGTTGTTTATGCTGCGCCAACCAACGATCGAAACAGCCTTTTCCCATGCCAATACGATTGCCTTGCTCATCAAACCCCACAACTGGGCACAGCACAATGGCAGGAGAGGCTCCCTCTTGCCAGCATTGTCCATGCACAGGCTCCAAAATACGCAATAATCCAGCTTTCCATTCTGTATCTGAATCACAGCTTAACCAATGCATATCCCCGCTTTTTTGTGTTACAGGCGCATAATATTGATGTTTGCTTTGCGATGTAAAAAGAGCACTTGTATCCACCTCTTCGGCAAGCGAACGATAGCACAATATCTGAACATCTTTCTTATCATATTGTTGATGAAGGTAATCGTGCAAGGTTTGTAAAATCTTACTAGAAAAATTCTCTCTTTGTTCAAATGGCAATGCTTTACGGCGAGATAAACACTGCTGCCGCAATTGTTGCTTGCAATCTTTCATGGTTTGAAATGAGTCAGAAATAAAAGAGCACCCCCGCACTGACGTAGTGACGGCAAGTCGTCGAACCCTCTATGACGAGGTGGGCGCGGCACGTTGAAATCAGGTATCCCAAACAAGTGGGACGCTCACAATCAGCGTAGCGAAGCTCCCATAAGACATGCATCGGCTCAGGCAACATAAAGCCACTCGCTCAGCGCAGGGGCACTTTAGCTAAACCCTCTGCTTGCGACATAACATCGTCAAGAGCAGAAATGATTGTGTCCATATTCTGAATTTCCGTTTTGCCTTTTTTAAGTAATTCACCTGCTAAATTCAATGCTGCCAAAGTAATAAGGCGATCACTTCCTGCTGTCGCACCAAGCTTACGTAGTTCATCAACTTGCTCTCTCACCAAT
>JAUZQR010000179.1 GCA_030950865.1 Mariprofundaceae bacterium
ATGAACCACCTTATCATTCAACAATACACCTGGTGTGGATAAAATACCCGCAGCCACAATGACTGCCATGTCTTCAACCTTTTCAAGTGTTATATCTATCCCCGCAGCTTCCGCTTGATTGCGAATCATTTCAATTGTTGCTTTACAATTCGCACAGCCTGTTCCCAAGACTTTAATATGTTTCATAGTGTATTCCCCCGATGATATTTTAATTCCTTATAATACAGCATTAAAGATTAATCCAACCAGTAGAATTCCACTGGCAACGACAGTGATAAATACAGCAATCAAAGGCAATTTTAGCACCTTTCGTAAGATTACCATTTCAGGAAAAGACAATGCAATGACACTCATCATAAAAGCCAAGACAGTGCCAAGCGCAGCTCCCTTAGCGAGCAAAGCCTCGACAATCGGGATGATACCTGCAGCATTGGAATACATGGGCACACCAATAAGAATAGCCGCAGGTACAGACCACCATGGTGAATCTTTTCCCATCAGTGACACCATAAAATCTTGCGGCACATAACCATGGATGCCAGCACCAATAGCCACACCAACCACGACATAGAGCCAGACTCGTCCGACAATTTCTTGTACCGAATGAAAGCCTGCTTTCAGACGGTCAGAAAATGATAACATTTCAGGTTTAAAGTTAGGATCAACTTTACCCATATCCTGTACCCAATCTTCCAAATACTTCTCCATATTTAGTTTCCCAATCACCCACCCAGCAACGATGGCAATCGACAAGCCAAGCAATAAATATAACAAAGCTACTTTCCAACCAAGCAATGCAAACAACAGCGTTAGTGCGACTTCATTGACCATCGGTGCTGCAATCAAAAATGAAAATGTCACACCCAGTGGCACACCCGCTTGTACGAAGCCAATAAATAAAGGAACGGCAGAGCATGAGCAAAAGGGTGTCACAATACCCAATGAAGCTGCCATTATATTACCCACGCCCTCATGCTTTTTTGCCAACATGGCACGCGTACGCTCTGGCGTGAACCATGAGTTAATCATACCCATGACCATCACCACCCCAGTCAATAGCATCAACACCTTGGGCGCTTCAAATATCAAGAAATGCAGTGCATCAGCCAAGTGCCCCTCTTGATCCAGTGGTAATATAGAGACAATAGCCGAAGAAAAATCGGATAGATTCGTATAGGTAAATATCCACAATATTGATGCGACCAGTAAAAGTAGTAGCGGATAACGGTTGGAAATATCCAAGATAAAATTCAAATTACTTGCCGCTGGTTTTTGTCTAACAATATTCGACACGATGCACTCCATTTACTTACCTACTTTAGAAGACGAACGACAGCTCAAAAGGACGCAAAAAATATTAGTCAAAGAGGATAGTTAAAGTGGTGACCTGGGTACAAAACAGCATACATTGCCCGTGCTATCACGTTTTACTTG
>JAUZQR010000018.1 GCA_030950865.1 Mariprofundaceae bacterium
ATTCGTACTCGGTTCAGAATCAATGCCCACCAAAGCAACTGCTTCAGCCTTACCTTCACGACGACCCAAACGAAAATCACCAATATTGATATTTTCATCGGCTAAAATCGAGCCTAATGCAGCAACCACGCCTGGTTTATCGTGGTTTTCAATAAATAATAAACGCCCTGCGGGAGCCATTTCAATCTCACAATCGTCAATACTCACCAAACGCGCACGCATACCATCAAATACCGTACCCGACACACAACGATGCCCATCATCACCCGTCACTTCCAAGCGAATAAGGCTGGCGAAATGATCCGATGTATCGCATGACACTTCTTCAATTTCAATGCCGCGCTCTTTTGCCAACATCATGGCATTCACAACATTCACTTCATCCATACTACGCGATAACAAACCTTGTAATACAGCATTGAGTAAAGGCTGACGGTTTAACTTGCTCACAGCACCCTCAAAACGCACGACAAGTTTGCTATAACCAGGGCGCATTACCTGCCCCATAAATTGCCCTAACTTTTCAGAAAGCGACATATAAGGAAGCAATGCTGCCGCTTCTTCTTCAGAAAGTGATGGTACATTCACCGCATTGCTGACACTGCCAGTCAATAAATAGTCCGACATCTGCTCAGCAATTTGCACCGCAACATTTTCCTGTGCTTCATCACTGCACGCACCGATATGTGGTGTGAATGTTACATTATTCAATTGAAATAATGGGTTATCTCTGGCGGGCTCATCTTCATAGACATCAAGAGCTGCAGCGCGTAAATGACCAGATTTACAGACTTTATACAAAGCCTTCTCATCCACAATGCCGCCACGGGCACAGTTCACAAGAATCGAGCCTTTTTTCATACTTTTCAAAATATCCGCATTGATTAAATTGCGTGTTACATCCAGCAAAGGCACATGAATGGTCAATATGTCCACCAGTTGTGCCAATTCAGCTACGGTATCAACTTTGCTCACGCCTATTGCTGCTGCACGCTCATCAGAAATAAATGGGTCATAGACATAGACCGACATATGCAGTCCTTTCAAACGATCACATACAATTGCGCCAATGTTTCCCGCACCAATCACGCCAGCCTTTTTACCTGTGAGTTCCATACCCATAAATGCTGCTTTTTCCCACTTTCCAGCCCGTGTTGATGCTGTGGCTTGTGGAATCTGACGTGCTGCTGCAACAATGTGTGCCACAGCCAATTCCGCTGTGGTGATCGTATTACCAAAGGGTGTATTCATTACCACAACACCACGGCGAGAACATGCTTGCACATCAATGTTATCCACGCCGATGCCTGCCCGACCAATTACTTTGATATTTTTTGCTGCATCTAGGAGCTCAGCTTTAAGTGTCGTGGATGAGCGCACCGCAATACCATCATACTCGCCTGCAATTTTGATTTGTTCTTCAACAGATAAGCCTGGTTTATAATCCACTTCAATACCGCGCGAACGAAACACTTCAATGGCACGTTCGGACATTTTATCGGCAATCCAAACTTTAGGACAAGATTGTTTCATGGGTGGTTCTCCGTTGGCCAAGAAAATGGTCTATGCAACCTCATTAAATGAGCGAAATCAGCAACGGATTGCGGCGAAAGCCTATAAGCTCGAGCTCATAGGTCAAAGAATAAATATACTTGGCTTCTTTTAGTTCGTTATGTTTAATGAGCGCTTTCAAATGCCTTCATATACGCCACCAACGCATCCACGCCTTCTTCTGGCATTGCATTGTAAATGCTAGCACGCATACCGCCCACAGAACGATGTCCTTTAAGGGTAATCAACCCTTTCTCTGTTGCACCTGCAAGGAAAGCTGCATCCAAATCCGCATCTGCCAATGTAAATGGCACATTCATCCACGAGCGATTGGCTTTAGGCACAGGATTGGCATAAAAAGCACTGTTATCAATGGCTGCATACAACTTATCCGCTTTGCGTTGGTTAATCTCACCCATGGCTTGAAGCCCGCCCTGCTCTTTAATCCATTCAAACACCAAGCCAGCCATATACCAACTGTATGTTGCTGGTGTGTTATACATCGAAGCATTATTAGCATGGGTTTCATAATTCAGCATCGCAGGCGTGTTCGCTGCCGCATTTCCCAATAAATCTTCACGAACAATCACAATACACAGACCCGCAGGGCCAATGTTTTTCTGTGCACCTGCATAAATCATAGCAAATTTAGAAACATCAATCGGACGTGATAAAATCGTGGATGACATATCCGCAATCAATGGCACACCATTCGTTTCAGGAATATAATCAAATTCAACACCGCCAATCGTTTCATTCGGTGTGTAATGCACAAAAGCTGCATCAGAGTTTAGCTTCAACTCTTCTTGTGTGGGTACCGTGGTAAAACCGCCATCGGATGTATCTGCGGCAATATTTACGGTGCAATAGCGTTTTGCTTCGGCAATGGCTTTTTTCGACCACATGCCTGTATTGATATAATCGGCACTTGTTTTATCGCCCAATAAATTCAATGGAACCATGGCAAATTGTAACGATGCACCACCTTGCAAGAATAGTACCTTATAATTATCAGGAATTGCCATGATATCGCGTAAGTCTTGTTCGGCTTTTGAAGCAATCGACATATATTCTTTGCCACGATGACTCATTTCCATAACCGACATGCCTGAAGCATTCCAATCCAACATTTCCTGCTGCGCACGCTTGATAACTGCAGTTGGTAGCATGGCTGGGCCTGCGCTGAAATTAAATAATCTTGTCATGGTATCGAATCCTTTTTCTTATTTTATTGGAGTAAATCAATTCCCTAAGTCTATACAACAGGTCGGGAGGTTCGTTCAGCAATAATAATTAACACACTTTGTACCAAAGCAGCCATAGGAATGGCAATAAACACGCCCAAAATTCCCCATAAACTACCAAAAAATAATACTGCCACGATAATGGCAAT
>JAUZQR010000180.1 GCA_030950865.1 Mariprofundaceae bacterium
GAAGGTTATATTCAGGCATTGGCAGATAGTGTGCGAGCACATTGGGATAAAAATGGTAAGGGCGAGCGCCTTTTATTGTCGTTTCACGGTATTCCGCAGCGTTATTTTAAGGCGGGCGACCCATATCCTTGTTTGTGTTGGAAGACAGGGCGTTTGTTGCGTGAAGCTTTAGGCATGGATGAAGAGCATTGCAAAGTGACATTCCAATCACGCTTTGGCCGTGAGCCGTGGGTGGAGCCTTATACCGATGGCACACTTAAAGCATGGGGTAATGAAGGTGTGGGTAATGTGGATGTTGTATGTCCAGGATTTTCTGCCGATTGTCTTGAAACATTGGAAGAAATTAGCATGGAAAATGCTGCTATATTTTCAGAATCAGGTGGCGGAGTCCTGCGCTATATTCCAGCATTAAATGCACAGGATGGGCATATTGATTATTTATCAGGGTTGATTGATCGGCAGTTGCAAGGTTGGCTCTAAGTTGTCGTTGATGGTGTTTATATGACTGCTTTTCACCAAACCATCCATCCAAGTATCGAGCGCTTGTTGACGTAAAACTTGCAGAATTTCTTCTTTTGCTTCTTCTAACGTTTGTTTGTAGGCAGGGCGTTTGCCCAATAATTCAATAATATGCCAGCCATATTGTGTTTTTACAGGTTTGCTAATATCGCCAGTATTTTTTAACGCAAACGCGACCTTTTCAAAATCGCTAACCATGATGCCATGCGGGAACCAGTTTAAGTCACCGCCACGGGATTTATTGCTATCATCAATAGAATGAAGGGCTGCCAATGATGCAAAATCATCTTTTTTACGCTTGAGCTGTTTGAGAATAGCCAAAGCCTCGTTTTTTTGGCGAACGAGAATATGACGAGCATGAATTTGTTCAGGAATGGTGAAGTGGCTGATATGTTTTTTATAATAAGTTTCTATTTCTTCATTATTGGGTGTGGGGATTTGGGAAAGTTCCCAGTCACGTAAAGCTTCAATCATAATGGAGTCACGACTGCGATTGATGCGTCTATGCACCAAAGTATCTTGATCCAAGCCTAAGGCGAATGCTTGTTGGCTAAGTACAGAACGGCGAATAAGTGTGTCCAGTATTTCTTGACGGGCTTTTTTGTTTTGACTTAAATATTGCAAATGACTGGGTAAATCACGTAGTTCTGCATCCACATCTTCTTTATAAATGGTTTGAGTACCGACCTGAGCGATGGGTGTTTGCTGTATGTTGTTGACCATATGCACATCTTGCTCTTCTTGGCAGGATGTTAATAAAAGGCAGCAGAGAGATAGATAAGTGATTTTGGCTTTCATGGCGGTTAGCTTAGCGAACATTGTATTTAGTACAATAAGAGGGAGGGGATATGTCACCCGTTGTGATGGCCATTCTGGTTTTGTGTTTATATGTATTATTTTATCGTTTCTACGCCAAAGGCATATTGGCAACGAAGGTTTTTGAGCTGGATGCCAATGCTCAAACACCTGCACATGCCATGCGTGATGGTGTGGACTATGTGCCATCAAATAAATATATCTTGTTTGGACATCATTATGCTTCGATTGCGGGCCTAGCGCCCATGCTTGGCCCTGCGATTGCCGTGATTTGGGGCTGGGTTCCTGCATTATGCTGGGTGGTATTTGGAACGCTATTGATTGGTGCTGTGCATGATTTTACCGCGCTTGTATTATCTGCACGTTTTAAAGGGCAAAGCGTTGGTACGATTGCTCGTGATGTTATTTCTCCGCGTACACGTCTGCTCTTTCTATTGGTTATTTTCTTTCTTGTTGCTTTGGCAATGGGTGTGTTTGTGTTGGTAATTTCAGGGCTGTTTGCCGCGCCTGATTTGGCAAATATTCCCGCCACGGCACATCCTGAAGCAGTATTTCCGACCTATAGTTTGATGTTGATTGCTATGGTGATTGGTTTCTTGGTCTATAAAAAGAATCTACCTGTATGGCCGTTGATTGCGGTGGGTTTTGTAGCTATGTTGCTTACCACAGCTTGGGGTTTGGAGCATCCCATCACAGGTTTTACAGCCCATGATTGGACATGGTCATTACTTGTATATGCATTCCTTGCCAGTGTGTTGCCTGTTTGGCTACTTTTACAACCGCGTGATTTTCTTAATTCACTGCTTTTATACCTTGCGCTTATTATGATGTTGATTGGCTTCTTTATGCTCGACCCTGAATGGGTTGCACCTGCGATTAATGCCCACCCTGAAGGCGCGCCACCAATGTTGCCGTTCTTATTTATTGTGATTGCTTGTGGTGCGGTATCAGGCTTTCATGGTTTGGTGGCATCAGGAACCACTTCCAAACAGTTGGATAAAGAAACCGATGCGCCCTTGATTGGTTATGGTGGCATGATTGGTGAATCTTTATTGGCATTATTGGCAGTTTTAGCAACCACAGCAGGTGCTTTTGCGACACGTGCTGATTGGGAACAGTTTTATGGCTCGTGGGATAAAGCTGTTGGTTTGCATCAAAAGTTGGGTGTGTTTATCCAAGGCAATGCCAATTTTATCCATCAACTTGGTGTGCCAGTGGATTATGCGGCAGCTTTTATCAGTGTGGTGGTGGTCGGTTTTGCCATGACTTCCGTGGATACAGGCGCGCGGTTATTGCGTTTTAACTTGCAAGAGATTGGCAACACCTTGAATATCAAGGTGTTGGATAATCGTTATTTAGCGACATTTTTGGCTGTTTCTGCGATTGGTTTCTTTGCCTTTTTTGAAGTGAATGGCAAACCAGCGGGCTTATTCCTATGGACATTGTTTGGAACCACGAATCAAATCTTGGCGGGCATGACACTGTTGACCGTAACCATTTATTTGTACCGCAAGAAAAAACCGATTCTTTATACCTTATTGCCCATGTTACTGGTGCTCGGGGCAACCATTTCAGGCATGATTATGGGTGTAAGTAAAGCGATTCATAATGAGCAATGGGCTGTGGCTAGTGTTGGCTCTGTGATTTTTCTATTGGCAATGTGGGTATTGATTGAAGGGTTGTTGGTTGTGAAAAATATTCGCGCTGAACGTGCAACTACTAAGGCAAAACTTTAATAGTCTGCTCTATTCTAACAATCTTCTAAGACTTGCTTTGCTACTTCTATGTGAGCTTCCCATGTAAGCATTTTCCAACTTAACATTCGAGTATTACTGAGAGGTGGTGTTTGTTGGTCGCAAAAAAAGGGAGGGATAGCATATCACTTTTAACACATGTATTACGAAGTTGTCTTCCATGATAAATAGTAAGCAAACATAGCTCCTAAATAACTAG
>JAUZQR010000181.1 GCA_030950865.1 Mariprofundaceae bacterium
GAAGAGAAAAATGCAGCAAAATATGGTGCGTGTGTTTGCCCGAATGGAACACCATCGTATAACATCCCTGCTGGTGCGGTATCTACAACATCAAACCCATCAACCTCAGCATTCCGTGAAGTTCGTGGTCAGTAATTCATAAGGTTTGATTTTTCAACGAAGATTGAGAAATAGCGCTCCTTTGGGGCGCTATTTTTTTTGTCTGTGTTTGAATGAATTATTGATGTTACGCACCTATTCCTCGTTCCCACCGAGGACGGTGGGAACGAGGAAAATAGGAACCTCATGCATCAGTTTGATGCTCGGTATTTTTTAATGCCGAGAGAACTTCACGATAGGCAATCAACATATACCCAAGGAGAATCTATGAAGTCTTCCATCTATTCAAACTATCTTTTTAGCATATTGCTGCTGCTATCTGGCTTTGCAGGTATTTCCTACGAAATTCTTTATGGGCGTATTTTGGGAAATATGATTGGCGATCAGTTTGTGGTGTCAGCATCGGTATTGATGACTTTTTTATTGGGTATTGGCTTGGGTGCGTTGTTGGCACACCGTCTTTGGCGATGGTTGTGGGCGATTGAAGCGGGTATTGGTGTATATGGTATCTTGGTAGCTCTGAATCAACAAAGTTTAGAATGGTTGATTTACCAAGGTTCAGGGATGGTGTTGGGAGGTTTGTCAGGAAGTATTTTAGTTTGTGTGCTGATATTACTTTTACCAGCATGTTTGATGGGGTGTAGTGTACCTTTGTTTGCAGGTTATTTAAGTCATATGCGGCAAGGTGACCGATCATCCTTTACATGGGTGTACATGATTTATAATGCAGGGGCAGCATTCACGGCATTATTGATTGAATTTTATGTGATTCGCCATGTAGGCATTCAAGGTGCTGTTATGGTGTTTGCATGGGTGAATATATTGATTGCTGCGCTGTTGTGGTATCAATTCAACACGGTTCGTGAACATGTGTTTGATAACACACCATCGTGGCAGTCCATGCTTCGCAAGATGCCAACACGAATATGGATCGCATTGCTATTGGCAAGTATGGCATCAGCTATTTTTCAGCTTTGGATGGTGAAATACGCCGAACTCATTTTTGGACCTTTCCGAGAATCTTTTGCCTTAGTATTGGCACTGATTTTAATGGGAATTACGTTGGGTTCTTGGTTAGTGCATCGTTTGAATATATCATTCTCTCGCTTGATGTGGGTCAACTTGTTGGGTTTGTTGGCGTTGATGTGGATGGGATCTGTGTTTCCTTATCTTTATGCTGCGCTGTATGATTTAACAGGCAATGAATTTTGGCATGTTATTGCACTCAAGGGCTTGTTTCTAAGTATCTTGATGTTGCTACCTGCGATAACTTTTGGGGCTACTGTACCTGCACTATTATCTCACCGTGAAGAACTCAGTCATGAATCAGGCTTGTTGTTAGCACTGGCTTCATTTGCCAATGTATTCGGATTTTTGTTGATGGTGTTTGGATTGCATCCATTCCTTGATTATGGGGTGCAATTGTTGGTGATGGTGCTTTTGGTGACATTGGCATGGGTGGTTTATTGTTCTCATACGTGGCGAACATGGTTGAGCGTAGGTGTTTTGTTAGTGATGGTGGCTTGGGTTTATGAAAAACAATGGGATGAAGATTTATTATATTTGAGTTATACCAACTTCAAAGATGATACAGAATTATCCGAAGCACGGGAAAGTGTCTCTTTTCCTGATCGTTATAAAGGTTACCAAGATGTTTTTTCGATCAACTGGATGGAAGGCGATCCTTATTTTTTCATCAATGGTTATATTAGTATTCCATTGAATAACCCCTCAGAAAAGATTGTGGGTGGACTTTCGACATTATTTGCACCGACATTGGATCATGCTTTGGTGTTGGGTTTAGGCAGTGGTGCAACCGCCCCAACGGTTGGCTTATTTTTGAAGCATACAGATGTGATTGAAATCAATCCTGTGGTGAGAGAAAACTTATTTCGTATGAAACAATGGAATTTTGACATTGAACACAACCCACATGTGAAGATTATGGTAGATGATGCAATTCATTATGTGAAATCCATGGATAAGACATATGCATTGATTTTGAATACGGTGACCACACCGCTTTATTTCAGTTCATCCAAACTTTACACAAAAAATTTCTTTGATGATGTGAAAAAGCGTCTGACAAAGGGTGGGGTGTATGTGACTTGGATGGATTCGAGAATTGGTGATAAAGGTGCGGATATTATTTTACGAAGCCTGCATCAAAGTTTCAAACATGGCGCATTGGCCTATGTGAAAGGCAGTTATTTTCTATTGATTGCTTCGGATGATCCTTTGGTGATGCATCAACAAAAAGCTGTGACAACACAGCCTGAATTACGCAAAAATCTGTTGGAAAAGCATGCTGTGGTGAGTGCATGGCTTCCTTATCAATTGATGACAACAGATTTATTTTCTTTGATTGGTAACGGCGAGGGGTCAATCAATACAGCAGACAATCCTATTTTGGAATTTGAAATGGCACGTTTGCAGAATAAACATTTTAATGCCTTTAAAAAACGACTTTTGGCGCATATCAGTGTTGAAGAAATAAAATCAGCCATGCCAATGATAGGCGATGGTTTTCCTGCGCCCTTTGTCTTGCAGGCGAACAATCGATTGCGCAATTCATCTATTACACGTCGTTGGAAAGCATTGTTACCAGATAAAATCATAGGCAAAGAAAAAGCTTTGGCAGAATTGGCACGCCGTAAAGTTCAGGCAGAACTGAAACATACTGCCCAAGCATGGCACCATTATGCTTATCAGCTGATTGAAGTAGAAAATTATTCGTTAGCAATCAAGGCTATTCAACATGAATTAAGCCTTGATCCAAGCTTTAATGATGCAAACTATAATTTGGGTGTCTGCTATGAATTATTGAATCAACCTGAAAAAGCATTGCAAGCTTTTGAACGCGAACTCAGTGTAGATAGCAATGATAAAGATGTACGTTACCGTATCGCTCGACTTTTGGTGAAAAAAGGTGATTATCAACAAGCTTTGGTGTTGTTAAATGCATATATTGAAAATAATGCTTTAAAACACGGGCGGGCTTTCTTTTATCGCGGTCTTGTTTTTCATGCCTTGGGCGATGAAGCACAAGCTAAAAAAGATTTGATGAAAGCCATGCGTTTGAGGAAAAGTGAACGTGCATTGACAAACCGTTTGCACGTATTCGGATATTGAAGGAGCAACAATGATACATATAGAAATTGGTGTGGGTTCTGCCTATGAGCAAAATGATGATGTGGTGCTTGTACCTGTTTTAAAAGGCGCGCTGTTGACAGCATCGGGCGAAGCATTAAAAAACATTGTACCTGAAGTCATCGATGATGTGTTGCAAACATCAACAATCTGGGGAAATACTGGAACATCGTATCCTTTGTATCGCTTACAAGGCA
>JAUZQR010000182.1 GCA_030950865.1 Mariprofundaceae bacterium
AATATCACGGGATTACCATCACTAGCTACAGCATGATTGCCAGACCATAAATCACCATGCAATAAAGACGGCTGTGCTTCATAACCTTTGAAAAATACATGCAAATCAGCTTTCAAACGCTCACCCTTATCTTGCAAGCTCGCAGCAAAACCATTGCTTTTAGAAAGCTTTAATTGATAAGCCAAACGATGTTCCCGATAAAAACTTATCCAATCCTTCGATATTGTGTTGATTTGTAGCGTGGAGCCAATGGTATTATCACGAAACCAACCAAATGACTCACCCATACAGCGGTGCATCTCTGCAAGCTGCTGCGCAAAGTCCCTCTCAGACATACTGTTGTGTGAATGTAGTATGATATGCTCCATCATCAGCCAGCTATGTTCATCATCATAGCCACATGCATACACCTCTGGCACACGAATCACTTTCGCCGCGCGTAAAGCCTGTAAACCTGCTGATTCCGCTTCAAACATGGATATATGTTTGGCTTGATGAAGCTTCACAAACAGCGCTTTTGAACCCAAACACACCCGATATGTTTGATTGATACTACCACCTGATACCGGCAGCCAAGTTGCTGAATCCAACTCGCTCATATCAAAAGAATTGTAACTATGCTGATGAAGCGATGCTAAAATCGCCAAACGTGTATCAGCGGCTGGTATCATGACTTATGACGATTTTTCCAGCGGCGCATCACAGCTACGCGCCATGACCAATGAATGACAACATAACCCAATAGTCCCGACAATAAACCCAGCACCAAGCAGCCCAACAAAAAAGGCTGCCAAATCAATAACATACTATGCATTGCCCAATCCCATGATGCTTCAAAGTGAAAGTCTTGTACAGGCAACTGCAATAGCCAACCACCAAGCTTATAAGCAATATAAAAAATTGGTGGCATGGTCAAAGGATTGGTCAACCAAACCAATGCGACAGATACAGGCAAATTAGCGCGCAACCAAATAGCTCCTGCTGCCGCCACAATCATTTGAAAAGGAATCGGTAACATCGCACAAAATAAACCGACAAAACAAGCTTTTGCTAGAGAGTGCCTACTTAAATGCCACAGCGCAGTATCATGCAATAAACACCCAAAACAGCGCAGCGACCTATGCTCTCGAATCGTTTTTTGATTCGGCATCCAGC
>JAUZQR010000183.1 GCA_030950865.1 Mariprofundaceae bacterium
CGTGGTGATAGTACACAGATGCATCAGGTATTGGTGAATTTAGTGAATAATGCCTATGATGCACTTGAAGGAAAAAGTAATCCCAGCATTACTATCAAACTTGAGCGTTTTTATCCAGATGCAGACTTTATGGAAGCTCACCCATATTTTAGGTCAGAGTATTATGCCCATTTAAGTGTTGAAGATAATGGTAGTGGTATTCCAGAGGCTCAAGTGCAGCATTTGTTCGAACCGTTTTTTACAACCAAAGAAGTTGGCAAAGGAACGGGGCTTGGATTGTCCATGGTCTTTGGCGCTGTGAAAAGGCATGAAGGTTTTATTGAAGTTGAAAGCGTTGAAGGAGAAGGTGCGACATTCCATGTTTATTTGCCTTTGATTGATACAGATGATGATACGTATGTACCATCGTTGCAGAAAGCATCGCCATTTTATGCTGCTGGGCACGAAGTTATTTTGTTGGTTGATGATGATGCATTCGTTCTTGAGATAGTAAAAGAGGTTTTAGAGGATTTGGGTTATCAAGTATTAGAAGCCTGCAATGGTTTAGAAGCTGTGGATGTATTTACAGATAATCAGGATAAAATATCTTTGATGGTTACCGATGTTGTGATGCCGAAGCTAGGTGGTATCAAGGCTGCCGAACGAATTAGAAAACTACGCCCAGATATGAAAGTTATTTTTGCGACGGGATATGATAAGGGCACGGCACTACCCAGTGAAATTCTTACAAGTGGCAGTAGTATTCTTTCTAAGCCCTATGATATTGAGTTGCTGAGTCGAATGATTAGAAAAGAGTTGGATGGGTGATATGAGTTTACTGTGTATGTTCAAATGGCTCTGAAATACTCACCGCACTGATTGGATCTTCATGAATGATGATTTCAGCATTGGGATATACTGCCATTAAGGTCGCCTCCACTTGATCTGATATGGTATGAGCATCAAGTAAGGTGAGTGAATCATCCAATTCTAAGTGCAGTTGAATGAATACCGTTGTTCCAGATTTTCGGGTGCGTAAATCATGCATGCCGTGGGCTTGCGGATGTTGGGATACCAGCTCTCGAATTTGTTTACGTTCATCGCTCGACAATTCATGATCCATCAAATCATGCATGGCATGCTGAATGATTTCATAGGCGCTGTATAAAATATAAAAAGCAATGCCTATACCAAAAATGGCATCAAAACCTTGCCAGCCATATACAGCCAATACCAATGCAAGAATAACGCTGGCATTCATATATAAATCGCTTTTGTAATGTAGTGAATCCGCAGCAATCGCTGTTGAACCTGTTTTGCGCACCACATGTCTTTGCAGGGTTAATAGCCCCAATGTCATGATAATAGAAAAAATCATCACGGCAATACCAATATGGGAGCCTTCAATGGCTTGTGGATGGAAAAAACGTGCCGATGCTTCGAGCAATAAAAATAATGCTGAACCTGTAATAAACATGGATTGTGCCAAGCCTGCCAATGCTTCGGCTTTCCCATGACCAAAGCGATGTTCATCGTCGGCTGGTTCTAAGGCATGGCGTACGGCTAATAATGTAATCAATGATGCAACGGCATCCAAACAAGAATCCATCAAGGTTGCCAATAGACTCACCGAGTCTGTCCAAAGCCAAGCAACCAACTTTGCCGCAATCAATACACATGCCACAGAAGCTGAGGCATAGGTGGCAATCTTCATCCAGCGTGCAGATTCTTCGGGAGATAAACGCTGGGTCGCGGTGTTTGATTTTTGGGTTGGACTATCCATGGCGCTATTGTGGCTGGCTTTGAGTAGACAATAAAGTCTTTGTAAGTGTGCTTATTCATCTGCATCATATCCACATGCGTTATTTGGAATCCCCTCATTGCAATGCACGCCCTGATTTAATGGAGATTGATTGTATTGTACTGCATGCGATTAGCCTGCCTGATGGTGTATTTGAACAGGCTCATATTGATGATTTCTTTATGGGAGAGCTGGATATATCTGCACATTCGAGCTTTGTTAGTTTGAAAGGTGTTCGTGTTTCAGCACATTTTGTTGTTAATCGAAAGGGTGAGGTCACACAATTTGTGCCCTGTCAAAAGCGGGCTTGGCATGCAGGTGAGTCATCATGGTTGGGTCGAAAGGGTTGCAATGATTATGCTATCGGAATTGAAATAATTGGCGATGAAAAACGACCATTCACGCATGCGCAATATACTGAGGTGGCACGTTTATGCCGTGTATTGATGCAACATTACCCGAATATAACGAAAGAACGCATTGTTGGGCATCAGGATATTGCACCAGATAGGAAGTGGGACCCTGGCAAACAGTGGCGCTGGCAACGTTTTCATCGTTCATATTCGCATATTCGGAAATTAAATTTAGAGGTGCGTTGAATATGGAACATGAAACTTGGTTGCGATTAAGTGTATTTTTCGGAGTGTTTTTTGTGATGGCTTTGTGGGAAATGATGGCTCCAAAGCGGGGACTTCTTTTTGGCAAAAAACGTTGGGCATCGAACCTTGGCATTGTGGTGTTAGATTCTTTGCTTGCTCGTCTGATTTTACCAGGAGGCGCTGTTGCGGCTTCGATATGGGCTGAGTCAAATCATATTGGTGTATTACCATTACTGGACTTGCCTGGTACCATGCTCATTCTCATCGCGATTATTGTGATGGATTTTATTATTTATGCCCAACATGTGATGTTTCATCGTGTGCCGATGTTATGGCGTTTGCATCAGGTACATCATGCAGATCGTGATATTGATATTACCACGGGATTACGCTTTCACCCTATCGAAATTCTTATATCCATGGGCATTAAAATAACGGCTGTGGTGGCGCTAGGTATTCCTGTGATTGCAGTGGTTATTTTTGAAGTGATATTGAATGCTATGGCGATGTTTAACCACTCGAATGTACGCCTACCCAAAGCTCTTGATGGCTTGATACGTTTATTATTGGTGACGCCTGATGTGCACAGGGTTCATCATTCGGTGATTTATCGTGAAACCAACAGTAATTATGGTTTTAATTTATCCGTTTGGGATAGGATTTGTGGAACATACCGAGCTCAACCAGAGCTTGGACATGATAAAGTGGTGATTGGTTTGCCAGATTTTCAACAAGCAGCAACCCATCAATTATTGTGGATGTTACGCCTTCCATTTACTTCAAAAACTCAGGAAAACACACCTGCCAATAAGGCATAACGCGCTAATTTTCCGACACTGACCAACACGACAAACCACAGTAAGGGGCTGCGTAATAAACCTGCCACCAAACAAAGCGGGTCACCTACTATAGGCAGCCATGCAAGCAAAAGTGAGGGCTGTCCGTAACGTGTAAACCATGATTCCGCACGTTCGACTTTTTCTTCATTCATACGCAGCCATTTTTTGTGAATGGCTTTGCTGCCCAAGCGCCCCATGGCATAAGTAATAAGGCTACCAAACACATTGCCGAGCGTTGCAATCATCACCAATGCAAAAGCAGAGCCTCCTTCATGCAATCGATAGAGCAACAGTGCCTCTGAACCACCTGGAAATAGTGTGGAGGAAATCAAGGCTGAAAAAAATAATGACCAATCCAATTCAATCATAGGATGGCAATGTACATGATGTGTTTCGCACAGCAATATTAGTTACTATTCTTGCGCGTCATTCCCGCGATTAGGTGAATTGCGAAGCAAGAGATTATCCCCTAGGGGAAGGCGGGAATCCATGTCTGTTGAGGTTGAAATAGATTCCCGCCTTCGCGGGAATGACGTAAAGTTTAGGAAGTTGGAAAGCCTTGACTCCGATAATGGTTTGAGAGGAGTGTATGATGGCATATATGTATTTAGCAATTGCGATTGTGGCGGAAGTG
>JAUZQR010000184.1 GCA_030950865.1 Mariprofundaceae bacterium
CTTCAAGCAAAGCCCAAGTGCCTTCTTTAAAATTCTTTTTCACTGCTTTTTCTTGGTATCCTGTAGGCGCGACATAGAAAAAACGTGCCCCATCTGCCAGTTCAATCAGATTTTTGGAACGCTCTTGTAGGCTTGCAATCACGCCTGCAAGCGGGGCTTTACCCTGCACATCCACTGCCAATAAACGTGAAACTTCACTCACCAAATCCTCAGGTTTGGACTCTTTTATCCAGTGCGTATTAAGCCAGTCCAATTTCGCCTGATCGAAACGTGACGCACTTTTCCCCACCGCAGCCAAATCAAAAAGCTCTGTGAGCTGCGCAACCGAAAAGACCTCATCATCACCATGTGACCAGCCCAAACGCGCCAAATAGTTTACCACCGCAACAGGCAAATAACCTTGCTCACGGTATTCTGTAATCGCTACTGAACCATGACGCTTGGACATTTTTGCACCATCAGCACCATGAATAAGTGGAATATGTGCAAATTTTGGCACCGAAAGACCCAATGCTTCATACAACTGAATCTGACGCGGTGTATTGTTTAAATGATCCGAACCACGTACCACATGCGTAATCGCCATATCGGCATCATCGACCACCACTGCAAGATTATAAGTTGGTGTGCCATCGCTACGCATAATGATTAAATCATCCAACTCCGCATTGGGAAAACAAACATCGCCCAATACCATATCACGTACCCATGTTTCACCTTCATTGGGTGATTTAAAACGAATCACAAATGGTGCATCTTCAGGCGCATCACTACGCTCACGACAACGACCATCATACATCGGCTTTTGCCCAGCCAACTTCTGCTTCTCACGCATATGATCCAGCTCTTCACGCGAGCAATAACATTTGTATGCCTTGCCCTCATCAAGCAGTTTGTTCACGGCTGCAATATGCAAATCTTGACGTGCGCCCTGATAAACTGGCTCACCATCCCAATCCAAACCCAGCCAAGTCATACCATCAAGAATCACCTGTGTGGCTTCATCGGTGGAGCGCTCTTTGTCCGTATCTTCAATACGAAGAACAAATTCACCACCATGGTGGCGTGCAAATAACCATGAGAATAAAGCAGTGCGAGCACCACCAATATGCAACATGCCAGTCGGGGATGGTGCAAAACGAGTACGAACAGTCATATTTTTTCCTATAATTTCACAAGAATTGTCATGCTAAATATAGCAGGGCGGTAGACTAACAAAAATACAGCCTTACTTCACCGCCTGAATCAAAATACCCGTCGATTCACCCTGCCTGTTACCCTCTTCTGGCCAGACTGGGAAAATTCTCGATGCTTTAATACCACGTGCTACAAGGAATGCCTCAATTTGTTGTTGGGTTTTGCGAACACGCTGTATAAGTTGCTCATTCAAAGGCTCTTTTCCCAATTGTGGGCGCAATTCAATTGCCCATTTCCTTTCCCGTTGCAACACATGCAGAACCTTACGCAAACGCACCCGTTCATTATGTTTCAAGCTATCAACGCGCCCACCAAATGAATCATGCAAACGAATATTAGATAAATGGAGCGTCACCTTTTTTGGCAAAGGCTTCACTTCTAACACTGCCTTATCTGCCAAAGCAGTAAGTAAGCCTTGCCCCAATACACGGCTATTCAATGGTGTCTGAACCCAGTTTCCTTGCAATGGGATGCTTAAATGAATATCGCCGTTGCTGTTTATTCGATCAAATAATCCATGCG
>JAUZQR010000185.1 GCA_030950865.1 Mariprofundaceae bacterium
GGAATTGGTGTTGCGGATAGACGATGCAATACAGCATGGGCGAATGTTCCGCGCATGAGAAAATCGAACATGCCAGCTTTATCTTTGGCGATTAAACCAAGCTCTTTATCTGTTTGCATGCGCCTGCCTGCCCAGTCTTCTGCACTGCTTTGTTTGCTTATGCGAGCATCATTTTGTTGTAAAGGTTCAGCATAGGTACATGCGCGCCAAGTATCATCGGATTGTAAACGCCAAGCTTTATCTGCGGCAGGTGAAAGGGCATCAATAGAGAAGATAATATTCATGATTTCTCCAGCGTCTCAATCACAGGGTTGCCACTATCGGGATCAATACGAAGTGAAATCTTACCATACAATAAATGCAATAAATCATCACCAACCAAATCGCGTCGCCAGCCTTTTAAGCAGGCAATATCTGGTTCGGGAAGCTTGCGTTGCTTGCCCCATGATGCCAAATCAGCAAGCTCGGATTTGCTACTTAAAATACTCCCCGAAATATCTCCAGCTTCAGCTTTAAGGCGGAGTAGGGTATCAAGAAGTTCCAAGCGTAAATCTGTGCCCGTGGTATGATGGCTACGTCTATGTGGTTTGGGCCATTGCTCTTCTGGTATGCTTTTACCCTTCTTCCAAATACGTATTAAATCATCACCGAAACGACGGACAACGCCTTGTGGTAAACCGCGAAGACGTTTGAGAATGTCACTATTCAATTCATCACGACGGGCAATTTCAAGCAAAGGCTCATCGGCAATCAGTCGGCGGCGTGGAAGATTGCGTTGTTTGGCTTGTGTCTCACGCCAGCCTGCTAATTCGCGCAATACAGCCAAAGCATGACCTTTAAGTTTGTTCACGCCTTTTACGCGCCATAAAAGGGCATCGTTGTCTTCTTGGTAGGTCGCAATATCGCACAGCTTGGCTTGTTCTTCATCTAGCCATGCAAGGCGACCACGTGCTTCAAGGCGTTCGCTTAAATGTTGGTAAATAGGCATCAGCCAAATCACATCATCGGCAGCATATTCAAGTTGTTTTTGACGCAAAGGTCGAGACATCCAATCACTAAAAGACTCTTGTTTGGCAAGCTCTTTCTTGGCAATGCGCTGGACAAGGTTGCCAAAGCCAATCTGCTGACCCAAACCAAGCAGGGCGGCAGCAACCTGTGAGTCAAAAAGAGGTAAGGGAAGTTTACCAGATTCTTTTAAGATAATTTCCATATCCTGCCTTGCAGCATGAAAAACCTTTAAAATGTTTGGATCGCAAAGTACATCCCAAAGCGGTGTTAAATCTTTTAGTGTGATAGGGTCAATAATCCAACATTGACCATTGCCATAAATTTGCAGCAGTGCGAATTCTGGATAGTAAGTGGTTTCACGGTGGAACTCGGTATCCACAGCCAAAACAGTGCAACGTTTAAGTTGTTCGCATGTTTGGATTAAATTTTCAGGGGTATCAATATAAGTATATGAGTCTTTAGACATATGCAGAAGCTAAAAGCTAGATTGCAGTTGAGCAATCAAATTATTTATTGAAGCTTGTTATATTTGAAAGTGGTGCCCGGAGCCGGAGTCGAACCGGCACGATCGTAATGATCGAGGGATTTTAAGTCCCTTGTGTCTACCAGTTTCACCATCCGGGCATACAAAGGTAATCAATTATTCAAGGTGGAGGCAGGGGCGAGAATCGAACTCGCGAATAAAGGATTTGCAATCCTCCGCCGTACCACTGAGCCACCCTGCCATTCTACCAAGAAATAAAAAGGGGTCATAAAGACCCCTTTAATTTGGAGCGGGTAACCGGGCTCGAACCGGTGACCTCGACCTTGGCAAGGTCGCGCTCTACCAACTGAGCTATACCCGCTGAACGACGCGAACTGTAGCGGTGAGGCTTTTCTTGTCAACCGTGTTTTTTAAAGTTTTCTAAGCTGCTATTATATTGGTATATATGGTCTTATGCGAGAACTTGTAAAATATGCAAAAACTCGTTTTTTCCATAGTAAATTGATAGGGTTTGCAGCATGAGCGCTTATTCTTCTGATTACATCCAATCTTTAAAACCTGACCTTTCACACTTAAAAGGTGTGCGTGTGGTTGCTGCCATGAGTGGTGGGGTGGACTCCTCTGTGGTGGCGGCGCTTTTAAAAGAAGCTGGAGCCGATGTGCTTGGTGTGTTTTTAAATGTTTGGGAGTATCGTCGAGAGGAAGTTGCAGGGCATGGCTCATGCTGCTCCTTGGATGATGCTTATGATGCAAGGCGGGTATGTGATCAAGTTGGCATTCCATTTTATAATATGGATATGCGCGAGAATTTTCGCCGCGATGTCATTAATCCCTTTATTGCTGATTATGAATCAGGGCGTACGCCAAATCCATGCGAGCGATGCAATCGTTTTGTGAAATTTGGTGCGCTATTGGATGCCGCAGATAAGTTGGAAGCAGAATATGTAGCGACAGGGCATTATGTGCAACGCATGGATGATGAGGCAGGCTTACATATATATAAAGGCAATGATGATAAGAAGGATCAAAGCTATTTTTTGGCAACAACGAGTAAAGAGCAAGCTAAAAGGATTTTATTTCCAGTTGGACATTTGCAAAAAGATGGTACACGTATTTTGGCACAGCATTATGATTTAATGACAGCCCACAAACATGAAAGCCAAGATATTTGTTTTATTCCTGCAGGTGATCGTATTGCCTTTTTAAAGCGTGAAGGTGCAGAGGCTGGGTTTCGTGCGGGTGATATTGTTGATAGGGAAGGGCATATACTTGGTCGTCATGAGGGCATTGCTCATTATACTTTAGGGCAACGAAAAGGTTTGAGGCTGCCTGATGGTCCATGGCACGTGGTTGAGCTTGATGGTGTAACAGCGCGTGTGGTGGTTGCGCCGCCAGAAGATGCTTTGATTCAAGAGGTAAACGTTGCAGATGTGGCGTGGCTGAGGGATATGCAAAACTCAGAGGCCGTGACTGCCAAAGTACGCTATCAAATGAAACCTGCCGATTGTCAGTTAAAAATAATGGGGACAGATGTATCTATTATATTTGGTGAACCACAAAAGCCGACTGCGCCAGGGCAGGTTGCGGCTTTTTATGTTGGCGATGAGTTGTTGGGTGGCGGCATTGTCTCCGACATTGTTCGATAAGTTTGCCACCTGCTAGGTAGACTTCTAGGGTGCCGCTTCCGTCATGGCTGACGGTTTTTAAATAAGAGTTTTAAGTTGTAACTTCAAAGGGGAAAAAATGGCAATTCAACGTACACTTTCAATCATCAAACCGGATGCAGTCGCAAAGAATGTGATTGGCGACATTATCCGTCGTTTCGAAGAAAATGGTTTAACTGTTATTGCAACAGGCATGCGCCACTTGAGCGCGGCAGAAGCGGGTCGTTTTTATGCTGTACATGCAGAGCGTCCATTTTATAAAGATTTATGTGAATTTATGAGCTCTGGTCCAGTGCTTCCTATGGTATTGGAAGGTAAAAATGCTGTGGCTTTGAATCGTCAGTTGATGGGTGCTACCAACCCGAAAGAAGCTGAAGCGGGTACGATTCGTGCCGATCATGCTGATTCTATTGATGCCAATGCAGTACATGGCTCTGACTCAGAAGAAAATGCAGCGACTGAGATTGCTTTTTTCTTTAGTGATTTAGATTTAAATAGTCGTTTGTAAGATAGAGAGCATATGAGCGATTCAAACGTGGTTGATGCTGATTCTAAAACAAATCAAATGACAGTAGAGAAAGTTTCTGAGCAAATTACGGTTCGCCGCAATAAGTTAAGCATGCTTCGTGATGCTGGACAAGCTTATCCGAACACATGGCGTACAAATGCTTCATCTGCAGGTATTCACGCAAAGTATGGTGAATATGAGAAAGAAGCTTTGGATGATTTGGCTGTAGAGGTTTCTGTGGCTGGACGCATGATGGCACATCGGGTGATGGGAAAGTCCAGTTTTATAAAATTTCAAGATGCTGATGGACAGCTTCAACTATTTTTGAATCGTGATGCATTGGGTGGGGCAGAGATTTATAATCCAACCAAAAAGTGGGATTTGGGTGATTTGATTGGTGCCAAAGGTGTATTATTTATCACCAAAACAGGCGAATTATCGGTTAAGGTTTCACATATTGAGATGGTGAGTAAATGTTTGCGCCCACTACCTGAAAAATGGCATGGTTTGACTGATATTGAGACCCGTTATCGTCAGCGTTATGTCGATTTAATGGTGACACCCGAATCGCGCGATACCTTTCGCACACGCTCGAAAGTGATTTCTTTGTTGCGCCGTGGTTTGGAAGATCGTGCTTTCATGGAAGTGGAAACGCCGATGTTGCAAAGCCAAGCTGGTGGTGCAGCAGCACGCCCATTTGTGACCCATCATAATGCTTTAGACATGGAATTATTTCTGCGTATTGCGCCAGAGTTGTATCTGAAACGTCTGCTTGTGGGCGGTTTTGACCGTGTGTTTGAAATCAACCGAAATTTCCGCAATGAAGGTTCAGATGCAACGCATAACCCTGAGTTTACCATGGTGGAATTTTATCAGGCGTATGCTGATTTTAATGATGCCATGGATACCACAGAAGGTTTGATTCGTTCGATTGCGGATGGTTTGGGCATTACTCATGTGACATGGGAAGGCGTGGATATTGATTTGACGCAATCATTTAAACGCATTCGTATGGATGAGGCAGTGTTTAAACATCGCCCTGACTTGCGTGGCCATGCCAATGATAAAGCATTGTTGGCAACGGTATGTTTACAGGAAAACCCAAGTGTTAAGCCGCTAATTACTTGGAAAGCAGGACACTATTTGCTCGAATTATTTGAAACTTTGGTTGAACCAAAAATAGAGCAACCAACGTTTATCACCCATTATCCAGTGGATGTATCGCCTTTGGCGAGGCGTAACAATGAAGATGATACAGTCACAGATAGGTTTGAATTGTTTGTGGCAGGGCGTGAAATTGCCAATGGATTCTCTGAATTAAATGATCCTGACGATCAGCGTGAACGTTTTATGGCGCAAGCCCAAGCCAAAGAAGCGGGTGATGTTGAAGCAACAGGTGTGGATGAAGATTATTTGCGCGCCTTGGAATTTGCTATGCCACCAGCAGCAGGTGTGGGCATTGGTGTGGATAGATTGGTGATGATGTTAACTGAGCAACATTCGATTCGTGATGTGCTGCTGTTTCCGCATATGAGACCTGAAACAAGCTGATTGACATAACAAACCGACACTAAGGAGCATTTATGCTGGCTGAAAATATTATGGTTACTGAGCTCACTACAGCACATGTGAATGATCGTGTTTCTGATGTGTTGGATCGTATGAGAGTTGCAAAGCTACGTATGCTTCCTGTCTTAACCGATGATGGTGTTGTTGCAGGTGTTATTTCAACATTTTCAATTATGGCGCATCTTGTACCAGACTATATTACCAGTGGTGACCTCAAGCAGATTACATATGCGCCTGATATGGGTATTTTGCGCCGACATTATTTTGAAATCATAGAAAAAGATTTATTATCAGTTATGGAAACAAGACCATTATTGGTTCAACGTGATGAATCATTGCTATCAACAGCAGCAGCATTAACGGCCTTTGGAAAACATGAGTATGCACTGGTGGTTGATGAGGAAAAACGTTTGATTGGTGTTATTTCAGCGGGTGATATTCTTGATCGTTTGGGCACTATGGTAGTGAGCGCAGAAAACAATGCATAATACAGAACACGTTGTTTCATCATCTATGATATTTGGTTTGGATCCAGTTTGGGTTGCAGTCTCTATTTTATTGCTTATTTATGGCGTGATTATGGCTGAGAAGTTTAATCGTGCTGTATTGTCATTATTGGGTGCAGGTTTAATGATTCTTTGTGGCGTATTGAATCAACAGCAGGCAGTTGCTGGGATTGATTTTAATACCATTGGTTTATTGACAGGCATGATGGTGATTGTGGCGATTAGCCAGAAAACGGGTATGTTTCAATATGTTGCTATTAAGGCTGCCAAGTTTGTAAAAGGTGACCCTTGGGGGATTTTGGTAATGTTATCGCTGGTGACAGCCGTGTTCTCTGCTTTGCTGGATAATGTTACCACCGTATTGTTGATTGCCCCTGTAACGCTATTGATTACCGATGCGCTCGGCGTTCGACCTTATGCTTATTTGTTTGCACTTATTTTGGCATCAAATATTGGTGGTACGGCAACTTTAATCGGTGACCCACCAAATATTATGATTGGTTCAGCGGCTCATTTGAGTTTTACGGATTTTTTGATAAACCTAACACCGATTATTCCTGTTATTTTTATCACCGTCATTGCTGTGATTTGGTTCATGTTTGGGCGTGATTTGAAAGCATCGGATGAGAAGAAACAATTGATTATGCAATTTGATGAAAATGCAGCTATTAAAGATGTCGTATTGCTTAAAAAAAGCTTGTTTGTGTTGGCTGCAGTGATTATAGGTTTTACAGTTGCACATACTTTTCATCTAGAACCAGCAACGATTGCGATGTTTGGAGCGGCACTTTTATTGCTATTGCAAAGTTGGGGACAACCACTATCTGAAAAAGACCATGCCTATGAAGGCATTATGGCAGAAGTAGAGTGGACAACAATTTTCTTCTTTGTTGGCTTGTTTATTATTGTGACAGGTGTTGAGCATACGGGTGTAATTTCGATGTTGGGAGAAAAGACTCTAGCCATGACGGGTGGTGACTTTGCCGCGACAGCAGGCGCAGTATTATGGGTTTCAGCGGTTGCTTCGGCACTCATTGATAATATTCCTTTTGTCGCAACCATGATTCCTTTGATTCAAAGTATGGCACCAACATTTGGTGGTGAAGAAGCTTTGATTCCACTGTGGTGGGCATTGGCTTTGGGCGCATGTTTGGGTGGTAATGGCTCATTGATTGGTGCATCAGCAAACTTGATTGTGGCAGGTTTTGCACAACGCGCAGGGCATCCCATTGCATTTTTAACCTTTATGAAACACGCATTTCTACTTATGCTACTTACTGTTGGCATTGCGCATGTTTACTTGTATTTGCGTTATTTAAGTTAATGCAGATGCATTTTATAGGTTGGAATCTGTGATAAAGTCCTATGAATGGATGTTAGCGCGCCGTTATTTAAAATCTCGGCGTGATGAACGTTTTGTCTCATTGATTGGTTGGAGTTCAGCGGTAGGCGTAGCGATTGGTGTGGCTGCATTGATTGTTGTCATGTCTGTGATGTATGGTTTTGATACGGAGTTAAAAAATAAAATTCTCGGTTTTTCTTCGCATGTTGATATTCAAGGCTCCAGTGAAACGTTGGGCGACTGGCAGCCTTGGCTGAAGATTTCTGAGAATATAGAGGGCGTTGCTAAGGCTGCGCCTTATATGACGGCACAAGTGCTTGCTAATCATGGCAGACATTCGACAGGCGCGATTTTAAAAGGTGTTGATGTTGCGCGTGAAGATGCGATAGCGAAGCATATTATATCGGGGCGCTGTGTTTCAGAGTTGGAGAAATCACCCTATGAAGTGGT
>JAUZQR010000186.1 GCA_030950865.1 Mariprofundaceae bacterium
ACCTGTATCGTTTTATCAGCCTATTGCAGACATGCTTGAGGAGCTTAAAGAATGAGAATGAGAATGAGAATGATATTGCAAGGGCGCTTATCGACGCAAGTTGGCATTATATTTTTTCTGGCATTTGCAAGTGCTATTGGCTTTATTTCTTGGGATAAGTATCAAGATGTTGCGGTGGCGCTTCCCAAACAAATCAACCATGAAGTGAAGCATGATGTGATGCTTATTTCTAGCAGTATTGCTAATCTTGTTGTATATCAAAATTTTTATCCGCTATGGAAGCAGATGAAAAAAATACAAGAGCAATTAAATAGTGAACCATTTGTAAAAATAATATCTTTTGCTGTTGTTAATGGCAATCATAAAGTCTTGGCACATTCAGATGCAAAACATTATCCACTGATGACAACGCTGGATTTGGGTAAGCAAGGCTTAACTTGGCAGGGCTCTAATATTTTAGTTGTTGCACCCATCCTGCATCCTTTAAGTGGGCGAAATTTGGGTACAGTAGCGATTATGTTTGATGCATCATTTATAACACTGAAGCAGGAAGCCGCAGAAAAACAGATTTTGGCGTATTTGTTTTTGGCGTTAGCTCTTTCAATCTTTTTAGCATTAGGTATGCGGGAACGTGTTGCGAAGCCTCTCAAAAAACTCATGCAATTAGCTTCAAAGGTTGGGTCAGGTAGTTTTGATAGCCAAGGCTTCCAAAAGCAGCCTAAAGAGTTAAGGGAACTTGCTGATGCTATGCAACAAACTGACGCAATCATTGTCAACAAGGCGAAAGAAATTGAACAGCTAGCCAAAGTAACAGAGCAGGCTGATGAATTGGTTATTATCACAGATATTTCAGGCGTTATTCAATATGTAAACCCAGCATTTGAACGTGTTTCTGGGTATAGCAAAGAAGAAGTTATCGGGGAAACGCCTAGGATTGTGAAAAGTGGTGAGCATAGTGGTGATTATTATGCGCGTATGTGGAGCACACTACTGGCTGGAAGAATATGGAAAGATGATTTTAAGAATCGTAAGAAGGATGGAAGTATTTATGAGGTGACGCAAACCATCGCGCCACTTAGTGATCAGCATGGTTCAATAGAAGGATTTGTAGCAGTCCAGCGAGATGTGACGCAGCAAAGACGAGTGGAAGAGAAGTTGCATCATACAGACCGTGTAGAATCGTTGGGGGTATTGGCTGGTGGTATCGCACATGATTTTAATAACCTACTGACTGCCATTCTTGGAAATGCATCTTTGGCATTAAAAAAATTGGATCATTCATCTCCTGCATATGACAATATCGGCAATATTGAAGCTGCCAGCCATAGTGCAGCTGATTTGTGTCGGCAAATGTTGGCTTATTCGGGGAAAGGAAAGTTTGTTGTCAAACCAGTCAATTTATCTGTGCTGGTTGAGAATATGGGCAAGCTTATTGATGTATCTATCGCCAAGAATGTTGTCATGCGCTATCAACTTGCCAAACGCTTACCACTCATTGATGCAGATATAGCCCAAATGCAGCAGGTATTGCTCAATTTAATGACCAATGCATCAGAATCTATAGAGGACAAAAGTGGCATCATTACACTGGCAACAGGCGTAATGATGCTTGAAAATGATTATCTTTATAAATGTATTGGTGAAGAAAACCTAAGCGCAGGTCGTTATGTTTACCTAGAAGTATCTGATACAGGGTGTGGTATGGATGATGCGACTCTGAAAAAGATATTTGACCCCTTCTTTACCACCAAATTCACGGGTCGCGGCTTGGGTATGAGTGCGATGCTGGGGATTGTTCGAGGGCATAAAGGGGCTTTGCGTGTTTATACAGAACGTGGGCACGGAACGACAATCAGGGTTCTCTTTCCAGAATCACTGGAACAGCACTGGGAAGAAGGAGAAGTATTGTTACCAAAAAATATTGATGTTACAGGCACTGTATTAATCATCGATGATGAAGAAACAGTCAGAGAAGTTGCTGCAGCCATGCTTGAAGATATTGGCTTTAAATCAATATCTGCTATAGATGGTGCAGATGGTGTGGCGTGTTATCGTAAGCATCAAAATGATATCGCTTTTGTATTATTAGATATGACCATGCCAAAAATGAATGGTGAAGAATGTTTTAGACATTTGCGTCAAATAAATCCCGACATCAAAGTTATATTATCATCAGGATACAATGAGCAGGAAGCAACCAGCCGTTTTACAGGCAAGGGCTTGGCAGGCTTTCTACAGAAACCATATTCACCTCAAGCACTGGCAGATAAAATCACATCAATGTCGTGAAAGGAAGTGTATAGTGTTTTGTGCTTGCCCCGCCAATAACGCCTATATCGAGCCCACCATTTGAGTTAGATAGCTGTGCGGTTTAAACTTAGGGCATGATGTTATTACGCCTTATTACCTTTTGCCTTTTTTTGAGCATGCCATCATTGTCTATAGCAGCAGATACGGATGCCAAAACAATCATTCAAAAAGTACAAGATTTGATGCGCTCTAAGACCAGTACGGCACGTTATACCATGCAGATTCAAACATCGGACTGGCAACGCTCCATTAGCTTTCAATCGTGGGATGAGCGTATTGAAAAACGCTTTTTTATTCGAGTGTTGTCGCCACGCAAAGAAAAAGACACCGCTTGGCTTAAATCGGATAAAAATT
>JAUZQR010000187.1 GCA_030950865.1 Mariprofundaceae bacterium
CTGGCATGTATGCCCTACTTTCAATTGTCCCCAACCAGCACAATCCAACAATCTTAAATCATCAATTTTTACATCTTCATTCAGAATTTGGGTTAACATCTCTGCCATTTTTTCAGGCATAAAGGGTGATAATTGAATAGCTACCAAACGCAAGGTTTCAATCAAATGGTATAATACAGTATTCAAACGTGCTGTATTCTCGGCTTTCGCCAAACCCCAAGGTGCATTGTCTTCCACATAGCGATTGCCATGTTTAACAACCTGATTGATTCGCTCCAGTGCCAAATGAAATGCCTGACGATTCAATAAAGCATCCACATCACGTTGCATACCATCCACATCTGCAATCAATGCACGATCCATATCCAACTCTTCACCACATTCACCCAAGACACTACCATTATATTTTTTAAGCATAGCGAGCGAGCGATTCAGCAAGTTACCCACATCATTAGCAAGCTCTGAGTTATAACGGCTTTTCAACGAATCAATGGAAAAATCACCATCTTGACCAAACGGCACTTCACGAAGTAAAAAATAACGCAATACATCAGCATCGTATTTCTCAAGCAAATCAGCAGGGCGCAATGCATTACCCTTGGATTTGGACATTTTCTCGCCTTCTACAGTCCACCAACCATGCGCAAAGATACGTTTGGGTAATGGTAAACCTGCTGCCATCAACATACATGGCCAATACACCGCATGAAAACGCAAAATATCTTTACCTATTAAATGTACATCTGCAGGCCAGTACTTGGGTACTTCTTGCTCTGGAAAACCTATGGCTGTTAAATAATTGGTTAATGCATCAATCCAAACATAAATCACATGTTTTTCATCACCAGGAACAGGAATCCCCCATGAAAACGTCGTACGCGAAACAGATAAATCACGCAAACCACCTTCAACAAAACTCAATACTTCATTACGGCGTGATTCAGGTGCAATAAAATCAGGGTTCTCTTTAATATAAGTAATCAATTTATCTTGAAAGGCACTTAAACGGAAAAAATAGGACTCTTCTTGAATTTTTTCGACATCACGTTGGCAATCTGGGCAGCTATGTGATTCCCAACATTCAGCTTCTTTGAGTTGGGTTTCTGTCCAATAAGTTTCACAAGGCACACAATACCAGTCTTCATAAAAGTCTTTATAAATCGCGCCTGCATTTTCCAAACGTCGCCACATGGCTTGCACAGCTTTGTGATGTCGCGCTGAACTGGTACGAATAAAATCATCATGTGAAATAGATAATTCTGGCCACAGGCTTTCATAACGCTCTACAACCTTATCTGCCAAGTCAATCGGCTCAATATTACGCGCCTCAGCTGCCTGCTGCACTTTTTGACCATGTTCATCTGTACCCGTTAAGAAAAAAACATCCTTACCAGACAAGCGTTCATGACGTGCCAACACATCAGCAGCAATGGTGGTATACATATGACCCAAGTGCGGCTCATCATTCACATAATAAATTGGCGTTGTAACATAATATGGTTGCATGCGACTAGAAACCTTTAATGGATAGAAGTTGGGCAAGTGTAGCCTTATTGAAGCACGAAAAGAACCACACATTTTTTCATGCATTTATACAACAGCAATATTTCTAAAACTTATTATAACTTTGGAGGTTGGCATGATATAATCTATCATCACGTAAACACATAATTATTATAGTGGTTTACCGTAAAATTGACAGCCTTCTAGAAGTCTGTTTTACTTAATTTTATTATGATAGACTAAATTAAAGATAGAGGATGGGTATTGGAAAGTGATTTCCACCGTGCCTGCTATTATACGACTGCAAGGATGCAGGAGTTAGAGCACACTTAAGAAGTAAATAGTCAAATCACAGAATCCAAATACTTCTTAAATCATGAAGTTCATTGTCAGCACGTACGCATATCAACTGACATAGGGAGCGAAATACATGACTGTAAGCATTGCTGATATATTGCTCCTAAGCGCCCCTGCTGCCCAAGTGGGTGATTCGTTTACGCATGCCTATCAACTTATGGATGAACAAGGTTTTAATGCAACGATTGTCATGCGGGATAACAAGCCTCTAGGCGTGTTAAGCAAGGATGACATGACACGCATTCAGCAACAAAATACTGATTCATCACAGTCAGTTATACAGACAGAGCATGTGCCATCAAAAACAATGGCTAAGCTTGAGCTTTCCATGCCGCTACAAAAGGCATTTGATTTTCTATTCGACCATCAGCTTCGCCAGCTTGTCATTATCAATGAACATGGCGTACTGGAAGGGTTGCTAACCCTTGAGTGTGTGCTTGAAAACCTCTCTGGGAAACCACCCCAACATAACATCAAACATACACCTGAAATATCCACAGAGACTGAAAATTATTATAAACAACTCATGCATGCCATACCTGAAGCCGTTATTATTCATCATCTGGATCATATTCTTTTTGCCAACCCTGCTTCGCTTGAATTACTTGCTTGGGATTCCGAGCATGACATTGTCGAACTTCCGCTAATGGAGTTTATACACCCTGATTCTCAAGCAGAAATTAATCAGCATATAAATAATCTTCAGCAAAACCCAAGTAAAAAACTCGCCGCCATCGAAGAACGCTTGATACGTCATGATGGCAAAAGTGTGTGGGTGGAAATGAGCTGTAGTATTAGCAAACATCAAGGAAAAACAGTGGTTATATCTGTATTTCGAGATGTTTCTAGGCGTAAAAAAGCCGAATTAGAATCCCAACTGTTAAAGAAAACCATCAATACTATTCAAGAGAGTATTTTTATTACTGACCCCAATGGTATCATTCAATATGCCAACCAAAGTTTCACACGCATCATGGGTTATACCGCGCAAGAAGCAGTAGGTAAGACACCCGCCATTTTAAATAGCCATCAACAATCCAAAGCGTTTTATACCCATTTATGGCAAACACTCAAAAGTGGACAGCCATGGTCAGGACGCATTATGAACCGACATAAGGATGGCACCATCTTCCCTGTTTATATGTCCATTGCCCCCATGTTTAATACGCAACAGGAAATTACCCACTTTGTTGCCGTACACGAAGATTTAAGCCATGATGAAGCACTACAACATAAAATTATACA
>JAUZQR010000188.1 GCA_030950865.1 Mariprofundaceae bacterium
GCGATAATAATTTGTTTTTGTTTGATAGAATCACCCATTACATGCTAAAACTTTCACCCAAATACAAACGCCGTGCATCAGGGTGTTCAATAATTTCATCAGCAGTGCCTTGTACTAGAATCTCGCCTGCACTCATCAAATAGGCACGGTCACAAATTGATAAGGTATCACGCACATTATGGTCGGTGATTAAAATACCAATGCCTTTATCACGTAATTCAGCGATAATGCTTTGAATATCTTCAACAGCGATAGGGTCTACGCCAGCAAAAGGCTCATCCAACAATAAAAAACGTGGTTTGGTGACCAAGGCGCGAGCAATTTCGGTGCGCCTGCGTTGACCACCTGAAAGGGTATAGGCTTTTTGATGCTGTACACCTTCAATGCCCAAGTCGACCAGCAAATTCTCAAGTTCTTCTTCGATTTGGATGCGAGGGAGGTTTAATGTTTCAAAAATAGCCAATAGATTTTCACGAACGGTTAATTTTCGAAAAATACTTGCCTCTTGCGGTAAATAGCCAATGCCGCGACGGGCGCGCAAATGCATAGGTAGTGATGTAATATCTTCATTGTCGATAGTGACACGACCTTCATCAGCAGGTACAAGCCCGCAGACCATGTAAAAACTGGTGGTTTTCCCCGCACCATTGGGTCCAAGAACGCCAATGCATTCACCTGAATATACATCTAGACTTACTGAATGAACTACGGTTTTTCCGCCATAACGCTTACATAAATGATTTGCGGAAAGGTGGTGAATACTTTGAATCATGGGGCTTTATCCTGTGTGCCACTTGATTCGATACTCATGCGCACGCGTTCACCATTGCCTTGCATGACTTGTGTATGCTCTGTTTTTATATTGTGGATAATTTTTTCACCGCGAATAACACCATCGGCATCTTCCACGCTGGCTTTACCAATAAGTGTTAAAATGTCATCTTTTTTATTGTAGCTTGCTTGCTTGGATGCACCGCGTTTATGCCCTTGCTGCATGCGTACGCGCCCAAAAGCTTCGGCACGTTGTAATTCATTGTTTTGATAATAGGCAAGCAGACGATCACAGCGTAAATCAAAATTTCCACGTACCAAATGTACACCACCTTTAAATTCTGCTTGGCTACGTAAGTGATCCACCATCATTTGTTCAGATTCAATGATGACAGCATCTTCAGCCCATGCGACATTCACCATCAGGCATAGCCATAAGGTTAGTAAGAACTTCATTGTAACCCTCCCAAGCGCTCTGGATGCGAATCTTTTACCCATACATCATGTGCAATATACAACATTTGGCTTTTGCGCTCTGCTTTTAAACCGCGCCCTTTGAATGTTGTATGCTGACCTTTGGCAGTAAATGCATTGGGTACAATAACTTCATCACGCGTACTGTCAAAATACAATGTGCTCGTAAGCAATACCCAATCACGGTATGTTACACTGACATTGCCTTTAAAGTGAATATTCCGTTTGAGCGGTTCAAACCATGCTTTATCGCCATGTACTGTGATGACTTCATTGGTTTCTGTAAATAATTCTAGAACGGGGGTTGCAAGTAACATGGTGCTTTCATGTTGTTTGGCAGATTCAGCTTTTAATCGCCAAATAATGCGCTCACCTTTACGCTCAACAATCAATGGTTTTTCGACACGTGTGGATGCGGCTTCGCCTGTGTCAGCAGTTTCTTCTGGTAGTGCTACAGTATTGCTATGTGACCACATCAAACCCGCAGCAATCACCACGCTGCCAGTAGATACGAGCAAACAACCCCACTTTAGGTAACGCCAGTGCCATGCACGCATCAACTGTTTACCAGCCGCTCTCTTGTGCTGATACACCATACGGTGTTTGCATGATTTCATCCCAAGCATTGTTGGCAATAATAAGCCCTTCACAGGCTTGGCGCACGGCACCATTGCCGCCAGTATAACTAGAGACCCAGTCTACCTTGGATTGAACGCCCTGATGGGCATCAGCAGGAGCCATGCTAAAGCGGCATACATCCATGGCTGGCAAATCAATCACATCGTCACCCATGTATGCACAGTCAGATGCTTGAATGCCTGCTTTTTCGCACAGTACCGCAATACCATCAGCCTTTCGTAAGCTGCCTTGAATAAGGTGCTTGATACCCAGCTCTTGGGTGCGGTGCTCGACAACTTTGGATGTGCGACCTGTTAAAATAGCCACTTCAATACCCATACGTTGCAATAGTTTGATGCCATGCCCATCGCGCACGTTAAATGCTTTGATTTGCTCACATTCATCCGTGAGGAAAATTTGCCCCGCCGTTAATACACCATCCACATCCAAGACCAGCATGCGAATATTTTTTGCCAAATTCATAGGGAATGATTGATAACTATGGCTCATGCGACACCTGCCTGTAAAAGGTCATGTAAATGTACAATGCCTTGCAACTCATCATTGTCCGTCACCACAAACAATGTTGTGAGTTTGTGTTTTTCCATGATATGCACCGCTTCACTTGCTAGATGGTTTGGCGCTATACTTCTTGGTTTGGGGTGCGCTAAGGTTTTAACAGAAGCCTCTAAATCAACAGCACCCGATTGTAAAATGCGGCGTAAATCACCATCGGTGATGCAAGCTATAAGCGTTCCATTTTCTTCAACACCAGTGACACCCAAGCGGTGTTGTGACATCTCTACGATAGCTTCTTTTAAACTCGCAGATATATCTACCATAGGCAATTCATCGCCAGCATGCATGACATCTGCAACAGTCATCAATTTGCGACCCAAACTTCCTGCGGGATGTACGCGGGCAAAATCTTCTTCTTTAAAACCACGTTGTTTCAATACAACCACAGCCAAAGCATCACCCAGTGCCAATGTTGCGGTTGTTGATGCAGTAGGTGCTAAATTCATAGGGCAAGCTTCTTCACGAACAGGCACTTCCAAAACCATGTCTGCAAACGTTGCCAGTGTAGATGTCGGGTTGCCCGTTATGGCAATCACCGATGCGCCCAAACGTTTGATGGTAGGCAGTAAGCCGCAGACTTCATCGGTTTCACCGCTATGTGATAATGCCAATACAGCATCATCGCTGGTAATCATGCCCAAGTCACCATGTTGGGCTTCGGCGGCGTGGACAAAAAAGGCAGGTGTGCCAGTCGATGCAAAGGTTGCGGCAATTTTCCGTGCAATAATACCTGATTTCCCCATACCAATAACAACCAAGCGACCTTTTAGATTTAAAATACAATTCACGGCAGCTACAAAATCATGATTTAATGCTTGTTTTTGTGCCTGTAGACCTTGAATTTCAATATCAAGAACGGTTTTGGCTTGTTCTAGCCATAATTCAGTGTTCATGGTTAACCCCATTCGGATTGCTGTGCAGCAAGTTTTAGACTGTTTTGCAGCTTGTTAGCATGCTTCTTAAAGCTAGCCATTTCAGCCTTGGGCACAGGTTTTGCAGGCGTGTGTTTCACACGTAGTGGGTTCATGGCACGTCCACGCACACGAAATTCAAAGTGCAAATGAGGCCCAGTTGCCAGACCAGACATGCCGACATAACCAATGATTTGCCCTTGTTTGACACGTACACCTTTATGAATGCCGCGACCGAACTTGCTCATATGCCCATAGCGCGTACTGTGATTTCGATTGGTATGGCGAATTTGCACCAAACGCCCATAACCACCTTTCCAACCAGCAAAAGTGATACGACCATCACCAAGCGCATGAATAGGCGTGCCTGTTCTTGCTGCGTAATCCACGCCTTTATGGGCTCGGGTATAACCCAAAACAGGATGTTTCCGAGCTGACCTGAAACGTGAAGAAATGCGCGAGTATTTCACAGGCGATTTTAAATATGCCTTGCGAAGACTTTTGCCATTTAGTGAATAATAGCCTTCCTTGCCGCTTTTTAGGCGGTGTCGAATGGCATGATAGCTTCGTCCTTGATTGGTAAATACCGCATCCAAGATGGTGGTTCCAATGACTTTGCCAGCATCATTGTATTGTTCATCATACAACACTTGAAACGAGTCGCTTTTGCGCAAATCGCGCGCAAAATCAATGTCCCACGCAAACACATCAACCAAATTCATAGTGGTTCGATCATCGAGCCCAGCTTTGGATGCTGCGACAAACAAACTATCTGAAATGGTTGCTTGAATATAAACTTGGCGGTGTGATGTGGTGTTTTGCTCCAATGTTGCTTGCCAGCCTTGTTCGCTATGCTTTAGGTGTAATTTTTGGCTTGCATCAATATCATAATACACATGGAGTATGCCATCTATATCATGACGGCTAAAGGCATGCCCAGCTTGAATACGATTGAGTGGATGTACATTTTTTGCGGCAGTTTGCATGGCGACAATATCGTTAAAGTTGAATCCCAAAGTGCTTAATGATGAAATGGCAGGGCCGCCTGATTCCACAATAACTTTCTTTTGAATATTGGCATGGTTTAACAGGTTGTTTCTTTCAGCTTTTAACCATTCTTCGTGTGTAAGTTGTACGCTTGCATCGACGCTCAAGCTCGACATGGTTGTCATCACCAATAGCAAAACAAGACCTGATAAAATGGGGATGTATACGGCTTTTATAGAAAATAATTTACCCAATAAGCGCTGCGTACGATGCAAGGTATTCTGCGAGCCAGAAGCACGGTATTTTTTGCGTGCAAGTGACGGCGTAGCGGCTGAATAAGTTCGATTTGCAAAATCCTGTGCCAACATTAACTCCTATAAAGCCTTATGAGATAGCTCATAAGTTGGCGCATGGTGATGGGATATTGAGCATTGTCAAAAAGCATAGCTGTTTATTTCGAATCAACATTTTCTTTGTCGCTTTCGCTGACTGTGGCATCACTCTCAGTATCTATCATCAACTCTTGATGAACGAGCAGTGTCATGTGGGTAATCACAATGCATGGAACACTGGCGATAGCAGCCAATAATAAACCCAGCATGATTAAAGCCAGTAGATGGGCAATACTGCCCCAAAAACCAATGGCATCGACAATACGCAAGAATGCCTCGTTGGCAGTATAGTCGACCAAACTTAATGTAACTTGTGCCCCTAGCCATAATGGAGAAAGAACCACAACTGCAATGACACAGCTAACCAGCACACCGCCCAAATTATAAAGCAATAAGGTTGGCAGACGCTGTTTCATCAAATGCCATAAGTCTTCTTTTAGATGTTGAACATCCTCGCCCGCTAATACGACTCGTGCAGCAATATTGAATAAAGCCAACAGTAATGCGACGGCGACAATACTGTTTAGAAGCAAAAGAGGCACTGCCAAAAGTGATAACCAAATCAAACCCAAAGCGGGGATGTTTGCGAGTGACAAAAGCAGCATTTCCCCAAGCAATAAGACCAGTAGTAGGGCTGTTCCCCATGCGGGTAACAGCATCAATGCACGGGTTTTGCTCCAAGCGAAACGAAATGCCTCCACGCTGTTGGGTATAGGCTCTGATTGTAAATCTTGATGAAGTTGATGCGCCACGCCTGTTAAACCAAATAAAAACCAAAACAAGCTGCCTAGCACACCGATAAAAGACATGAGAATGCCAGAAAAGGTATGATGTTCACTGGGTATAAATAACAGACCAAAAATCACTACCGCGCCCAAGATACTGAGCGACATGGTAAGCAAAAGCTTGGGTTTTAGAGCATTTTGAATAGCCAGCCACCATGGTTCAGCTTGCCAATGATGTTGTGTCATGATGCCTCCAGCAACAAAGCGAATGATTCAAGCATGTTACAGGTTTGCAATCATACATGACCTTTAGCTATTTTTCCAAAGCATTTATGGATTTAGGCGCTTGTCGAATTATAATAATAGGCTACGAAAAATTAAAGAATCTCGACATTTTTCGCTACAACGCTACAAGTTCGACAGACTTCTAGCGTGTGCCGCCTTGAATATATTGTTGTGCAAAGGCATTAAAACCGTTCATGTTTTTTAATGCAGAGCCTAGGTTGCGAATGGTGTTTAACATCAAGTCATGGCTAAGCTCTTTATGCTTCTGCATGAGGAGCTCCATACTTTTTTCTGGTAATATATAAACTTCACATGTTTCAAGTGCTTTAACAGTGGCGCTGGCAAGATCATGATTAAAAAATGCCATATCACCCATCTGTGCTCCAGCTTCCAACTTGGCTATGCGTACAGCTTGACCATGTTTTTCATATTGCAGGCTAACTGTGCCTGAATATAACAAAAACAAACCTTGAGATGCATCACCTTCGGTAATCAGTTTGTCACTTTGCTTATAGTTTTTTACATCAATCATCTCAAGCAATATACCTTGTTCATGATCAGATAAAGTACGAGCAAAAATATTTTCTTCTAACCAGTTCATGTCCACATTAGCCATGATAGCCCCCTTGAAAATCAGCGTGTGTCATTGTGCCTGTGATCATAAATACCATCCGTGACACACATCACCATGACATTCTAGCTGTTGCAACATAGGTTTGCCGAACTTTTTCAACGTTGGGAGACACGTCGTGTTAACTTTTCAAGATTTGATTATGACATTACAACAGTTTTGGGCAAAACAAGGCTGTGTTGTGCAACAGCCTTATGATAGTTCGATGGGTGCAGGAACCTTTCATCCAGCTACATTTATGCGGGTATTGGATGATAAAGACTGGAAAGCTGCTTATGTGCAACCATGCCGTCGCCCAACCGATGGTAGATATGGCGAAAACCCCAACCGTTTACAGCATTATTATCAATTTCAGGTGATTCTAAAACCTGCACCCGAAGATATTTTAGATTTGTATTTGGCATCGTTGCGTGAAATCGGCATTGATACGGATGTTCATGATATTCGTTTTGTGGAAGATGATTGGGAATCACC
>JAUZQR010000189.1 GCA_030950865.1 Mariprofundaceae bacterium
GTCGGCAATGACCAGCTCGATGAACCCTGGTTGGATGAATCAGTAACCCAATATATCACCTGGCTTTATTACCAGGATCGGTATGGGGCCAGCGCCGCTGAGGGATTTTACCAATCGTTGGCAAGCAGATGGAACCGAATCGAACAAGCCGACATCCCCATTGGGCTGCCGGTTAGCGCTTATGATGGGGCCGAATACAGTGGCATTATTTACGGGCGCGGGCCAGTTTTCGTGGACGAACTGGCCCAAACGATGGGACAGGAGACGTTTGACGCCTTTATGCGTGATTTGGGCAATGAACCAGGCAATGTTTGTACACCCGAATGGTTGGGTAATCAGGCGGCAGGATTATCGCATAAAAATTTGAAAGTAACGGTGATGGACAAAGCGGCGATTGAAAAGGCTGGTTTCACAGCATTGCTGGCAGTAAATCAAGGTTCAATCAAAGAGCCGCGTTTTATTGTCTTGGAATATAATGGTGGCGAAAAAGGCGATGCGCCTGTGGCATTGGTAGGTAAGGGGTTGACCTTTGATGCGGGTGGTATTTCGATTAAACCTGCGGCAGCGATGGATGAAATGAAGTTTGATATGTGCGGTTCAGCTGCTGTATTGGGTATATTTAAATCTATCACAGAAATGGATTTGCCTATGAATGTATTGGGCATTATTCCATCAACTGAAAACCTTTTGGGTGCAGCGGCATACAAACCTGGTGATATTATTACGTCATACAAAGGCATTACCATTGAAGTGTTAAACACCGATGCTGAAGGGCGTATTATTTTGTGTGATGCGCTGGCTTATGCTGTTGAACAAAAGCCTAGTGAAATCATTGATTTTGCAACACTTACAGGCGCATGTGTGATTGCTTTGGGTGGTCAGGCAACGGGTTTATTGGGTACGGGCGAAAAGGTGAAAAAAGGCTTGAAAGAATCGGGCATGCATAGCCATGATCGCGTGTGGGAATTACCTTTATTTGATGAATATCAAAAACAAATTGATTCCAAAATTGCCGACATTAAAAACACGGGTGGTAGAGAAGCTGGAACGATTACTGCGGCGTGTTTTTTATCGCGTTTTGTTGAAAATGTACCGTGGGCGCATTTGGATATTGCAGGCACAGCTTGGAATATGAATGGTACAGATATTTCACCTGTGGGTGGGGCAACAGGTGCTGGTGTGCGCTTGGTCGTGGATTATTTAAGCCGAAAGTAATTGAAACAGTTACAATAATGATGCTTTACTGTTTAATTGTAAAATAGCGTGCTCGCCACGCATGATGGCGGACTCAATGGTTGCAGGGAGCTCACCTGGTATCGGCTGTTCACAAGCATCAATGATATGCTTTGGTAGCACAAAAGGTGTTTGGGCAGGGCGTACAAGATGGGTTGCTGCTTGCACTGTAATGATGCGTTGATGTATTGGTTTTAAATGAGTGCGGCCTGTTATTTTTTGTAACTCTTGAAGAATTGTAGATACCTTTTCTTCATGCGTTTTGTTGCTTGTATCAGCACTGATGACAGCACATAAATGTGATAAATGCTGCGAATTTTCATATTTTTCATGAAATTGATGAGAAATATCAAAAAACCATTGCCCATAAGTGCCAATACCACCGATAAATGGTGAAGATAATGTTATTTTTTTATCAAACCATAGATGCACATTGGTGATAGCACGTGTTTCAATATTTTGCTTGATATGCAAAAGCTTATTACGAATCGAAGGCGGCGTTGCCAAGATGACGTTATCATATGTTTGACTACCTGCACGTGTGATTAATGTCCAGTTTTGCTGATTGCTTTGCAGCCCTTGTACACGAGAAGATGTGTGAATATGAACGCCCAATTGTTGACAGTATTTTGCCAATGGTTCAATCAAAGATTTTGAAAGTGAGGCGGTAAACCAGCCCAAGCGTGCAGTCTTATGATTGGCAAAGGCTTGTTGCAGAACATTGGCAAAGCTTGCTGCATTGGCAGTGTTCATAGGCTCATTCATGGCTCCCAGACATAACACTTCAATCATATCACGTTGCAGTGCATCTTTGATGTTGGCTGATTGCATCCATGTTAAAACACTACCTTTCTGCTCTTTTTTCATGCTTAAAGCGAGGCGAAGAATGCTGGGGATTATGCGTAAACCATGTTCAGGCATTTGCTGTACGGCACGCATTAAAGCCAGTGGAAAAGGTAGGTTGCATGATGTTTTTAATGCAAAATGGCCACGTTTTTCATCCCAAAGTGGCAATGTTAGCGTTTTTCATATCTTGAAGCGCATCCGAAAGTGGGAATTAAAGGCAGTTTAACTGCGTAGTTTTCTG
>JAUZQR010000019.1 GCA_030950865.1 Mariprofundaceae bacterium
TCCCCACAAACTATCACTGGAATTTCAGCCTTATGAGCAGCATGGGCGGTTTTCCGAATCAATGCCAAAATGGCAGGATGATTAGGATTGTAAATACCACATACATCTTCATCACCACGGTCTGCTGCCAAGGTATATTGAATAAGGTCGTTGGTTCCAATGGAGAAAAAATCTGAAACTGCCGCCAAATCATCAGCAATCATCACTGCCGCTGGCACCTCAATCATACAACCAACGGACACCGTATTTTTTTGTATTTCCAGCTCATCACAGCACACATCCACCATCTCACGTACTTCTATCATTTCCGAGCAATTTGTTACCATCGGCACCAAAATTTTCACTTCCCCATATTCGGAAGCCCGTAAAATAGCCCGCACTTGCGCCCTTAACACAGATGGCCACTGCAATAACATACGCACACCACGCAGTCCCATCGCAGGGTTTTCACCATTATAATGATAGCCTGATAATTGCTGAAACAAGGCTGGTTTATCACCACCAACATCCAATAAACGAAATGTCACAGCAGAGCCATGCATGCCTTTCACAATTTCAGCATACTGTTGGTATTGGCGTGTTTCATCAGGTGGCATGGCATCTTGCATAAAAATAAATTCCGTGCGGAACAGACCTACACCCTCAACACCCAATTCTACAGCCAATGCTACCTCTTCACGAAACTCAAGGTTCGCCATAATATCCATGCTATGACCATTGGCACTTTTTGATGCCTGTTTAGCAAATACTTTTAAATCATGACGTACCAAATCCATCGCCACAATAAATCGTTGGTATTGGGTGATTTCATTCGCACTTGGATGAAGAATCCAATGCTCTCTCTCTGCATCAAGCAGCAATAAATCACCATCATGCACTTGGCTTAGCAGCTCACTGGCTCCCATTAAGGCGGGCAATCCAATGCCTCTGGCAACAATAATGGCATGTGCATTCATACCACCTTGCTCACAAATAATTCCCGCAGCACCTTGTCGCCATAACAATACAATATTTGAAGGGCTTAAATCATCCGCAACAATAATAGTAGGATCATCGGCCTGCATGCTGTCGGGGCTAAATACTTGCCCCATCAAATGGCACATAATGCGATGCCCGACTTGCTCCACATCACTCTTTCTACTACGTAAATATTCATCCTCAATACAGTCAAAAACAGCAATAATCTCATCCATTTGACGGCGTAGTGCCCACTCAGCATTGATTTTTTCATTCTCAATCAGATTCAGCGCTTTATCCACCAACTCAGGGTCAAGCAATAACATCCTATGTGCTTCCAAAATTAAAACAGGATCTTGGTGCTTCAAACCAAGTAAATGTGCATGTTCTACATCCAACTCCTGCAATGCTGATTGCACTGCTGCAGCCAACCTTAACTGCTCCTCTTGAAGTTCTTCTGCAGATAAATGCCTCTCAGAAATAGCTGCCTGACCAGCGACAAGCTTTTGCACCTTGCCAATCACCACCCCACTACTGCTGGCAATCGCCGTGCCTTCGAGACGTTGAA
>JAUZQR010000190.1 GCA_030950865.1 Mariprofundaceae bacterium
TCAAAAAGTTCGTGTCCACGATGGTAAGTCATATATCGAAGGCATTGCGCAAGCACTGGATGATGATGGTGCATTACTACTGACCACACAACATGGAATCCAACGTATTATCGCAGGCGAACTAGAACTGCTGGAACAAAAACATGCTTGATTTATTTAAGGAACCATTCCCCGTTAGCAGTCTTCCGAAACAAATGTATAAAAGTGGAAAGAGCAGCAATCCGCGACCACTTTTATACATGCAGCAGAGGGAATCCGCAGGAAAGACTGATTTTGGGGCGCGCTTCTTTGTTTCTTTCTTGAGCATACAAGAAAGAAAAAGAACATCTATTCACAAATGGGGAAAGGCAACGATATGAGTAACTTACTTTGCATTGATGTTGGCAATACCCAAGTTGTTTTCGGTCTTTACCAAGATGGCAAACTCACTTGCCACTGGCGCTTATCCAGCAGCTCACATGCCACCAGCGATGAATTAAGTTGGCAATTGAATGGCATGTTTACCCAGTTCAATCATGACCCCAAAGCCATTGATGGCATTATGATTGCCAGTGTCGTCCCGCATCTTGATAGCGTATTACGAGAGGCTTGCATGCAAACATGTGTCTGCCCAACTGCCTTTATCTGCGACCCTGATGTTAAAACGGGCATGGCTGTGGATTATAAAAATCCACGCGAAGTGGGTGCGGATCGCATCGCCAATGCTATTGCTGCACGCGAATCTTATGGTAGCCCTGTTATCGTCTTGGATTGTGGTACTGCCACCACATTCGATTTGATTAATAAACAAGGTCATTATGCTGGTGGTCTTATCATTCCAGGTATGGATATTGCATTAACAGCTCTATGCCAACGTGCTGCCAAATTACCCGAAGTTTCTGTCACAGCCACAAAAACACTCGTTGGTCGCGACACGATTAGTAGCATGCAAGCTGGCAGTTATTGGGCTGCAGTCGATGGTTTATCGGGTATCATCAAACGACTGCATGCACTCGATGAATATCGTGATGCACCGATTATTGCCACAGGTGGTCTGGCAGAGCGCATTCATGGTGACATGCCCGACATCACCACATTAGAGCCGCATTTAACCCTAAATGGTCTATACATTCTTGCCGAGCGTCATTTTACACCATGAAACGCCTATTTATGTTCATCTTTATTGCTGCAGCTATCAGTTTTACATGGCTGGCATGGAATCCTCCCATCGTACAAAATCATTTAACCCGAATCCATATGGCAATTCCCGATGTTCAATCACTGGATGCTGGACCTTGGCGTATCATGACGCGTCGCATGATTTCCAAGCAAGCTGTTGAAGGCATGAAAATACGTTTGCTGGAAGCAGGTTTTCATCCTGAACTCATTCAAAAACGAGAGCCTGTCGAATTACATGCTTTTGATGACCCACGCATATTTAAAAAACAATCCGAAGCAGGGAAAGTCAAAGCCAAATGGCGCGCTATGGGCGTTGAGGCTGATGTGCTTCATCATCTAACCAAAGATGACGAAAAAGTTTTTAAAGTCGGGCTGGGTCGGTTTTACATGTCCGAGTATGCAGAAGCCATGCAAGAACAACTTAAAAGAAGCAAGCAACCTTACAGCTACGAACGTCGCACCGTCAGCATTCCGAGTTATCATTTTATCTTTCCAGCTATGACCAAAGGAGAGGCTGAGATTTTATGGAAACGTCTGCAAAACATGGGTATCGCCGACCCTGTAATTATGCAACA
>JAUZQR010000191.1 GCA_030950865.1 Mariprofundaceae bacterium
AGCCAATGTCAATGCTTGCTGCCCATGTGTGCCAACCGATCCAAAATTTGACCCTGTAAAATGCGCATGGAAAAAATGCAAGTTGGGTAATTGCCCTGCCTGTCGCCAGTTCCCACCTAAAAATCAAGGTCAATGCAAAAAAGTTGCTGCAGCTTGCGGCTGCACATGCCGCAATGGAAAAGGCAATGGAAAAGGCAATAAAAAAGGCGGTAACAAAGGTACTTGGACCTGCAAGTAAGCCACTTTAGAAGACCCAACTAAATAAATAGGAAAACTTAGATGAACAATAGTAAGCCATCTCTTTTTCCAGTTGTTTTACACTTGCCTGAATACCGTTCCATACTTGTAACTCAAGATGATAATAACGAATTAAACCTTCAGGCTGATGGTCACCATGCCAGCATATCTGGCACATTTGCTGAAAGTTTAAATCAACTGATTGTTGGTATAGCCCAAACACATGACATTCAACGTTTGAAAATGCTGGAAAAACAGCATCATTGGCTGCACGGCTTAAGCCAAGCATCGACACACAAACAATCATTACAATCTTTATTGATGGGTGAATCACTCGGCATGTTATTTATTGAAGTAACCGATCAATGCAACGAACGATGTATTCATTGTTACGCCAGTTCCAGTCCTGACTGCAATGATTTTCTTAGTCTTGATGAAATCAAACACAGTTTGGATTTTGCGCGCAGCGTAGGAAGACCATTTGTGCAGTTTACAGGTGGCGACCCACTGATTCACAAAGAATTACTTGCCGCAGTAGCATATGCCGCCAAACTTGATTTTCAGGGCATTGAAATTTACACCAATGGACTACTTCTCTCCGAAACACTGCTGACCAAATTAGCGCCCTATCAGCCACGTATTTCCTTTTCACTTTATGCCGATACAGCCGAATTACATGATAGTATTACCCAGCTTGCTGGTAGCTGGAAGAAAACATTGGCTGCCATGAAACGTGCCAAACATATGGGCTTTGATATTCGAGCGGGCATTGCGCTGATGCCTGAAAATATTGCATGCGTTGACCGTATGACTCCATTTCTTGAGAAAGAAATTGGCATTGATGCAAAACACGTTCGTTTTGACCCTGTAAAACAAACGGGGCGCGGTCAGTTTATGGATGGAGCCAAACAAATCCTCATTGCCCCCTCACATACACCTAAAACAGGTGATATTCGCCGTGGTAAACTGTGTATTGCTGCCAATGGCAATGTTTATCCATGTGTATTTTCTAGGAAAGTTCCATTGGGAAATATTCGTCAGAAATCACTGCCTAACATCATCAAACAACTAACCGAACGAAAGACTGCAGCCCCATCGGTTGAACGCTGGAAGTCCTGCCGTGAATCGTTAAGCTGTGGGGATTGTCAGATGATTGCTTATGCCTTGGGAGCTAAATAAATATGAACGAACAAACCACATTTACCATTCCAAAACATCCAATCAAACGCCCCTCTTTGATTGGAGAAGAATTAACAGGTATGGATGAAACCATTTATGTTGATGCTGAAAATGGAAGCCATGTGTCCGTCAATACCATTGGCGCAGCTATTCTCGAATTATGTGATGGTTCGCATACAGTTGAACAAATCACCACAATCATCACAGAATCAGTGAGTGGTGATGCTGAGCGCATTCGTAAAGATACCCATAATATCTTACAGGAATTTGCCGCTTACGGCGTATTTATCGAATGATGCAACACTTTCGTTTCTGTGTCGGTCATATTGTGGTCGATATTGAATCGGAACACCCCGATTGTAGCCGTGACCTTACAGCCATTGTAAGCCTTTACCAAGTTACAAGCGCCGAACCCGACATCACCTTTTCCATCACCACACACGATAATCATATTCATTTATTTATTAATGGCGAACATCAGTGGGGAGGCAATGATGCTGGGGAAGTGATTGCAGGATTTGAGGTTTTTCTTTATACCCATATTGTGGAAACACTGCTTCCAAAACTTGAATCACTACACGCCGCGAGCATCGCGATTGATAACAAAGTATGCCTTTTTGCAGGCATTTCTGATGCAGGTAAAAGCAGCCTCTGCACCAAGGCCATCCTTAGTGGCTGTAAATATTTATCTGATGAATTTTCACTGATTTCTGAACAGGGAACGATTACCCCTTTTCCAAGACCGCTACAGTGGGGTAAAGAGGAACACCCCGCATTTTCACGCGCCGACATGCAAATATCGCCCTTACTTAAACATGCCACATTCCAATTCCCAGATACCCAAGGAAAGGTAATTAAAACACTGCTCTGGCTTCCTCAACGTGTACAAAATAAACCCCTGCCTTTGCAGTGGGTGGTATTACCCCGCTATCAAGAAAACTCCCAGCCTGCCGAGCTTACACCTATTCGACGTGGCGAAGCATTGATGGAATTACCGCAACATTTACATCATCGCCAACGCCCAGACATCATGCTTAAAATGTTAAACAAACGCATACCCAATGATGTACTATTTTATCGCCTAAAATTTTCAGATGTACATGCTGCTTGGGACACACTTTATCAGCATCTTAAAACTTCATCCGAGAAAGTTTAAACACCCGATACACTGTTCGCCATGCAATCTGCAAGCTTGCTTTCGAATCACAGGAATCCCATGCCCCCAATAAGCGCCATGGTTTTCTCTGATGGCACTCTTTCAGTAAAACACATAAGCGCTTGCATTTCTTCCAGACTCCTTTGTATTCAAACGCATCCCACTCAGGATCATGGTAACACGTTGCTATCATACGCACATAATCGGCTTTCGAATGCTGCAAACATGCTTCTTCAAGCGGAATATTGTGTGCACATAATTGATAATAAGCGGATAATAAACCTGCACCATCAGCTTCTGCCAAACATGTCCAGCCTGATACTCGCGGATTAATTTCCATCACATACCAGTCACCATTGGCAGCTTGTTTGCATTCAACCTCAGCAAAACCTTGCCACTGCAACGCATTTAATAACTCACATGCACCTTCAGATAGCTCTGGAATCCACTCTGATTTAGCTGCTAAGGTTTCGCCCAAAGGACCAAACTTGGTATCGGCTACACTTAATCGTCGCCCCGTAAAACCACGCACAACTCGACTATCCTTATCAAACAATACAATCGCCGATGCCATTGATGATGTTTCCCCTACAATATATTCTTGAATACGATAAACAGCACCTTCTTCATTGCTTAAAATAAACTGTCGCAATGATTCTGCATCATCAAACTTCTGAAAGGCATTGCGTGTACTTTTTATCATTAAAGGAAAATGCTCATCCTCCAAATGATCCAATAAATCATACGCAAAAACAGAGCGCATGCGCGCAACCTTCAAACTACTCACGTCTGCGAGCTGCTCAAGTTCAACCGCCTTTTTCATTGAATCAAGCGAAGGAATTAAAAAATGCATGCCAATGCTTTCAAAGAAGTCTTTATATTTCGCCGTAAACTCCGCCGAATCATCCACACATGGCAGCCAAACACCCTGCAAACCAGATAACTTCCACTGACGTGCATACATGCCTGCAATAACTTCACTCAAACAGCGCATTTCAACACTATTTTGAACATAAACACTGCTTTCAACCCATGGTTCCATCGGCCATGATGAACCCGATACAGGAATGCCTGCCCGCCCCACAGCTTGCGCCAATGCAAACATCTGTGAATCCTGTAAATCATGGATAATCATTGGCATCTTATTTTTATTCATGAGTCACCTTTCTGCATCGTCACAAGCAACTGTAACTGTTCAGATTGCCGCTGATTTGTTTGATAACGAGGCGAAGAAGCGCCGTTTACTACTGCAAGAGAACATTTTTCAACGCTGGTATCAGACAAATCAGGGCTGAGCTGGATAGTTACATTCAACGTGGCAATCTCCTAGCAAGCAGCATAGCCAACAATGCCACGCTTGCACAAGCATAAAATGCTGCTGAAAAACCATAAGATTGAACAATTAAACCACAAGCCATGATACCAACTGTTGTTCCCAAGCCGAAACCTGTCGCTGAAAACCAACCTTGCGCCGCAGCATGGCGATGCGGTGGAGCCAAACGTTTTACCCACGTCACTGCTGCAATATGAAATGCAGCAAAACTTGCTGCATGCAGACATTGTAATAAGACCAACAGCCACCAAGCATGGCTCCAGCCAGTGCCCAGCCAACGCATAGCAGTTAAAAACAAACACACCAACATCACCGACATCAAAGGCATAGATTGAATCGGTTTTGCCCACCGCCACATCAATATAATTTCTGCTAAAACACCCAGCACCCAGAAAATACCTACTTGCCAACCGCTATAACCCA
>JAUZQR010000192.1 GCA_030950865.1 Mariprofundaceae bacterium
TTGGTAAAGGAACAGTAATGAGAATGGGAGATAGAGAAGTTGTTAAAATCCCCGTCATAAGCACTGGTTCACTGGGACTTGATATTGCTTTGGGTGTAGGAGGTATTGGAAAAAGCAAAATAACGGAAATTTATGGCCCAGAAAGTTCTGGTAAAACCACATTGGCACTTCATGCGGTTGCAGAAGCGCAAAAAATGGGCGGTAAAGCAGCATTTGTGGATGCAGAGCATGCGCTTGATCCGATTTATGCCGAAAAATTAGGTGTAAATGTGGATGATTTACTGCTCTCGCAACCCGATTGTGGTGAACAAGCTTTGGAAGTCGTGGATATGCTGACTCGTTCGGGTGCATTGGATATTATTGTGGTGGATTCTGTGGCTGCTTTAACACCAAAAGCCGAGCTTGAAGGTGATATGGGTGACTCACATATGGGTTTGCAGGCACGTTTGATGTCCCAGGCATTGCGTAAACTTACAGGCTCGATTTCGCGCTCGAAAACAACGATTATTTTCATCAACCAAATTCGTATGAAAATCGGTGTGATGTTTGGTAACCCTGAAACTACGACAGGTGGTAACGCCTTGAAATTCTATGCATCTATTCGTCTTGATGTACGCCGCACTGGAGCCATTAAAAAGGGCGATGAAGTGTTGGGGAACTCAACCAAAGTGAAGGTTGTGAAGAATAAAATGGCACCACCATTTAAATTGGCATTGTTCTCCATTATGTATGGTGAAGGCATATCTCATGTCGGTGAAGTGGTCGATATGGGTGTTGAGTTTGGGCATATTAAAAAGAGCGGTGCTTGGTATGCGGCAGGTACAGAGCGTATCGGACAAGGGCGCGATAATGCTATCCAGTTCTTGAAAGACAACCCAGATATGTTGACAGAGATTGAAGGAAAGGTTCGTGCCGATTTGGGTATGGGTGATGTGAAGGATGATACCAAGGCTATTGTAGAAGAAGGCTAATAATGTCACGGCAGGATGTGCAGGAAGTTTATAGTATAGCCCTGCGTTTACTGACCATGCGTGAGCATTGTGAAGTAGAGTTGCGAGGTAAATTATTGCAACGTGATTGTGATGAGATTGCCATAGACTCGGCGATTGAGCAGTTGAAAGGTTATGGTTATTTGAGCGAAGCGCGTTATGCCGAAGCCTTTTTGCGATATAGATTGAAAAAAGGTGAGTCTTTGTGGATGGCTGCTACGAAAGCCCGCCAAAAAGGTGCGGATGAAGCGGCATTGCAAGTGGCAGTGGATGAGGCTGAAGCAGTATTTGACGCTTATGATGCTTGTCGCACATTATTGCAAAGCCGTGATCCACAAGGTTTGCGCAAACACGATGAGCGGGTATGGCAACGTCATGCCCGTTTTTTGCGGAATAAAGGCTACGATAATGATACGATTCTGCGCGCCTTGAATGAAGATGCGTGTGAAGATATGCGTGAAGATTTGGAAAATGGGGAATGACAGCATGAAAACATCAGAGATTCGCAAGAAGTTTCTTGGTTATTTTGCAAGCAAAGGGCATGAGGTGATCGAATCCAGCTCACTTGTGCCCCATGGCGACCCAACTTTGATGTTTACCAATGCTGGTATGGTTCCATTTAAGCATGTGTTTCTTGGTGATGAAACACGCCCCTATATTCGCGCCACTTCCAGCCAAAAATGTGTGCGCGCGGGTGGTAAGCACAATGATTTGGAAAATGTAGGGCATACCTCGCGTCATCACACTTTCTTTGAAATGTTGGGCAACTTCTCTTTTGGTGATTATTTCAAAGAGGATGCTATTGCTTTTGCGTGGGAGTTTCTAACTGTTGAACTAAAGCTCGATAAAGACCGTTTGTTTGTCACTGTATTTGAAGATGATGATGAAGCCTACAACCTTTGGACTAAAGGCGTGGGTATTGCAGAAGACAAAATCGCTAGAATTGGTGCCAAAGACAACTTTTGGAGCATGGGTGATACAGGGCCTTGTGGGCCGTGTTCTGAGATTTTTTATGA
>JAUZQR010000193.1 GCA_030950865.1 Mariprofundaceae bacterium
ATGGAAAAGGCAATGCGTTTTCCATCTGGAGAAACTGCAGGGTGGAACCCTTCACTTAAGCGTTTTTCAGAACCATCAGCGGAGATGCGTACAATATAACCGTGTGTTCCAGCGACTGCCCAATTGTTGAAATTATCCAAGTGTTGTTTTTTCATATGCTTATCATGACCATGCATAATAAGGCGTGTCGCAATCAGGCTTCCATCTTTTAATAGAGTAATGTCTTTCAGCTTGCCAGTCAGCTCTTTGGCACGACGCATCAATCCTTCACCGCTAGCTGCTTTTTGCCATAAACCCAGTGTACCCGTGCGGCTAGATAAAAAAGTAACATCATTGTTTAACCAAGCCACAGATCCCAAGGCTGCCAAATCATCAGTGACTGTATTCAAAGGGTCACCATTTTGTATGGCGCGTCGAGAAATCCAGTAGTTATTAGATTTGCCAGTGAGTGTTAATAGATATTTTCCATCGGGTGATACCTTGGGATACATTTCACTCTCTTTGGGTTCTAAGGTGACAAGTTCGGCTGTATCGGCAGGCTCTTCTTTGGCTTGTTGCCCAGCACCTTCTAAAAATCCGAATAAGTCATTGGCTTGAGCGTTTGAAATGCTCATGGTAAGGGCGATTAAGAGCAGTGTTTTTTTCATGGGTATAATCCTTTTGGTGTTTATTTTATATCATGGAATAGGCTTTATTAAAATTCAACTTGCCACAAGTTCCAGTCTGAGACTGTTTTATTTTGTGGCTTTTCAAGGCTTCGATTCGAATGGAAGATAAGTGTATGGTTATTTTTCCATGTTACGCCACCATCGGTAGCGTGAGCGGCATTGGTGATGCGGGTTGTTGCACCTGTTGCAATATTCATCACATAAATAGAGGTATGACGAACATTGCCTGCGCTATCGCGGTTGGATACAAAGGCTAGTTGTTTACCATCGGGACTAAAAGCAGGTTCAAACTCGCCAAATGTGCCTGTGGTTAATTGTGTCAAGCCTGTACCATCAATATTTTGCACCCATAAATCGTAATTGCCATTTACTTCACGGACAAAAGCGACTTGTTTACCATTGGGTGAAATTGAGCCATCAAAGGCGTTGGGTAACATGCTTAACTCGCTATTAGCACGTTTAAAAATAAACAATGATGGGCTATGTAGCTTATTATGTGTGCCTGTTTTAACGTCTCTGTATGCCATTTTGTAAGCGACATAATTGGAATTATAAATGCGCCAGTCTTGACCTAATAATTCGTTATTGTTGGGGTTAACAAATTCATTGAGTAGCTGATTGTGACGAATTTTCTGTAATGTGGCATCAAAGCACCATATTTTTGCATCAGGGGTGGCATTCAAATGACCTGGGACTAGCCCACCTCGAAACAGTGCCATATTGGCAATAGCAATATGAGAGTCGCCCTTACCTTGCCAAAACCATGCAGATATAGGCCCAACACGGTTGCTAACGTAACCAATGCCACCATCCTTTAATGCAACACCTTGGCGTAGAACTTCATTTAACATCGTGGGGTCAACACGCTTGCCTTCCATATCGGTTTGATCGACAGGCACACGGACAACACTAAATGAATCCATATGATTTTCGTTATAAACCATAAACTTACCAGCCACTGTGGGATAAGTTAATGCATGTTTTTTATCAAACAATACAGATTCAACGGGAAACAGTTCTTTTTCAACTGCCTTGGCATGCCCAAGCATGGGTTCTGCCAACGCTGCAATTGCAATAACGCCTAAGCCTAATGATCTGATCCATAGCGTGTTCATACTCGCTCCTTTGTTCCGTGGGGTGCGGACATCGTGGCGCAGTATAATACATTCAATGTGATTCGCATCACATATGAATGCATTTTAATAGAGCATTTATTTTGCGTTTAGAAACGTTTCAATGCGAGTGCGTATTTGATCGCGAACACGGCGGAACTCAAGCATGATTTCTTCTTCTGTTCCCTGCGCTTTGGCGGGGTCATCAAATGGCCAATGCTCACGTTTTCCCTGCATTGAAAAAATAGGGCAATGCACATCAGCATGGCTGCATACGGTCACCAATAAATCCAATGATTCCAAAATGGCAGTATCCACTACTTCAGAAGCCTGTGTGGAAATATCGACACCCACTTCTTGCATTACAGCAATGGCGCGTGGGTTTTTACCATGTGCTTCAATACCGGCAGAGAAGGCTTCGTATTGATTGCCAGCCAAATGTTTTAGCCAGCCTTCAGCCATTTGTGAGCGGCATGAGTTGCCCGTACATAAAAATAAAACACGTTTTTTCTTTTTTGTATTCATATCTAACCTCGTTCGTACCAAACTTTACTACGGTTTACAATGGCAACAACTGAAAGCATAACAGGCACCTCTACCAACACACCCACAACCGTTGCCAAAGCTGCGCCAGATTCAAAGCCAAAAAGTGCAATAGCAGTTGCGACAGCCAGTTCAAAGAAATTGGATGCTCCAATCAATGCTGAAGGAGCTGCAATACAATGGGCAACACCCAAGCGCTTGTTTAATAAATATGCCAAGCCTGATGTGAAATATACTTGGATGGTGATAGGGATTGCTAGCATAAGGATAACCAAAGGTTGTACTAAAATTTGTTTGCCTTGGAAAGCAAATAACAACACAATCATGAATAAAAGTGCGGTCATGGAATAAGGATCCATGCGTTGCAATGTGGGTTCTAAGGACTGTTTCTTTAATAAATATTTACGCCAAGAGTATGCGATCATAACAGGCACAAGAATATAAATTAAAACCGATAATAGTAAGGTGTTCCATGGGATATGAATGGAAGCTATGCCAAGAAGAAGCCCTACAATGGGGGCAAAAGCAACAATCATAATCAGATCATTCAATGCCACCTGAGAAAGTGTAAATTGAGCATTACCCCCTGATAGTTTTGACCATACAAAAACCATGGCTGTACAGGGAGCGGCAGCGAGAATAACCAGACCCGCATAATAACTATCCCATTGTAGAGGGTCTAAATAGGCGGAAAATACATGGTAAATAAAAAACCAACCCAATAGTGCCATTGAAAAAGGTTTTACAAGCCAATTGATGCCAACGGTTACGATAATACCATTGCGATGCTGCCAAACTTTATGCAGTGCGCTATAATCAATATTAAGCAGCATAGGTAAAATCATAATCCATATCAATATAGCGACACTTAAATTGATATGTGCGATTTCAAAGCTACCCAAAGATAGTGTGAGTTCAGGGGCGATATTACCAAGCACGATACCTGTCAACATGCTTAAAAATACCCAGAGGGTTAAATAGCGTGTGAAGAAACCCATTGCTGGTTGAATGTTGTTTGACATATGGCACCTCATCTTGAGAGGCTAATCATATCCTTAAATCCGAATATGTAAATAAGTAGATTTATATCCTATCTAGAATGGCTTGCAATTCTTTTGCATCTTGTTGTGTCTGAGGCTCATTCTGTTGTTGAATGATTTCTAAGAATGCCTGAGATATGTCGCCATGCAATTGATAATACATCCATTTTCCCTCTCGATGAGTGCTAACCAAATCCGCATGACGGAGTACGCTAAGGTGTCTTGAAATAGTGCTTTGAGGAAGCTGCAAAGCATCGACCAAATGGCATACACAAAGTTCATCATATTGACCGAGTAAAGAAAAAAGACGTAGACGAATCGGGTCACCCAGTGCTTTAAAGCTAGATGCTAATGATTGCATTAAGGCGCTGGTTTGATGCGGGATATAATGTCATGCCCCTGACGTTGATGAAGAATGACCGCAAAAATATGCATAGCTAATAATGCTTCTAATCCACCCACGACAAGTTCATGAACTTTTGCAATCAATTCGACTAATTCTGTTTGGGGTGCGGTCACGCTCCAGTTAAAGTATAACAATGTGCCTGTGACAGCCATGATAACAGAGCCCAATATAATCAAACCATGCACGCTACGCGCAACCGCTTCACCATCTTCAGGTGGTGCAAGCTTCATAGATTTCCAGCCAGCTAATTGTAATGTAACTTCGTCTCTTAACTGTTTTCGCCCATCAACTAGAAGCCAAGGGAAAAGGTGTCGCCAATTCGCGCCTGACAAGGATGTCATAGCAAGTAAGATGCGAATGATTAAAAGGCATGCAATAAACAGCCCTAGATATTCATGGACTTCAAACCCTAATGTTGCTTCGACTGGACCTGTGCCAGCATTATGATGACCTTCATGTGCAAGCGCAGGTGTAATAAAAGAGATGGAAGCTTGAGACTTTGCATTTACTTCGGGAACGTCCATCAATTCACCCACAGCAAGCTGGGTAATCATACACAGTGCAAAAACACTATGAAAAATGCGAATGGGCTTGGCATAGCCTTGGTCAGTCATATTGATTCCCTCTATAAAATATTTGCTGTATATTAGTTTTTTAGACTAAAAATACGTTGGAACATTGGGTGCCCAAACAGTCGATGGATAATCACCATGCCGACATGCCCAAAGATATAAATCCAAAGCACTTCGCCTAATACTTCATGTAGTTCTTTCATATCATGGATAAAACCAAGCATTTTACCGCTTTCTTCCATGCCGTATAACATCATTGCACCTGATATACCCAATGCTAAAACCAATAACAAACCCAATCCATGTACAGTTCCTGCTAGATAGTCTTCTTTGTCAGGAGCAGGAAAATTGCCCTTAAACCAGCCTGGAATGTCTGTGAATATTTCTTTTTTAAGACCTTTTAAACCATTGCTTGTGAAGTAAGGAAATAAACGAGCCCAGCCGCCTTCAGAGCCGACAAATCCCCACAAAACACGCAACAAAATAAGCGTTAAGGCAATCATGCCAATCCATTCGTGCATTTCGAAGAAGAAAATCTGCATATCTTCGCGAATACGACCTGGTTTGGGTCGTTTCATAAGCTCTTCGCTCAATAATTGCAGAGGAACAAGCAGGGCAAAACCCCAGTGTAAGAGACGTGTTACTTTATCGTAATGCATGTGTACTGCTCCTTATTTTCCTGCTAACTGATTCATTCGCAAGCGCAGTGCGTTTAATTTGATAAAGCCATCAGCATCTTTTTGATTATATGCGCCTTCATCATCTTCAAAAGTGCATAGTCGTTCATCAAACAATGAATCATCTGACTTGCGACCCACAACCATGGTATTGCCCTTATACAATTTCAAACGCACGGTACCATTCACTGTCGTTTGTGATGCATCAATGGCTGATTGCATCATGCGTGTTTCAGGTGCGAACCAATAACCATTATAAATAAGTTTTGCATAACGAGGCATGAGCTCATCTTTCAAATGTGCAGCTTCACGGTCGACTGTAATCGATTCAATTGCGCGATGTGCCTTTAGCATAATCGTGCCGCCAGGTGTTTCATAACAGCCGCGTGATTTCATGCCAACGTAACGGTTTTCCACAATATCAATACGTCCGATACCATGCTTGCCACCCAAACGATTTAATTCACGTAATACTTGTGCAGGTGTCATTAAAACATCATTAATGGCGACAATATCACCGCCTTTGTATGTTAATTCGATATATTCAGCTTCATCAGGCGCATTTTCAGGGGAAACAGACCAACGCCACATGGATTCAGAGGGTTCAGCCCAAGGGTCTTCCAAATCATAACCTTCATAAGAGATATGTAATAAATTCGCATCCATGGAATAAGGCGACTTACTTCCAGCGCGTTTACGTTCCACTTCAATACCGTGTTTATCACAATATGCCAACATATCATTGCGCGAATTCAAATTCCATTCGCGCCACGGGGCAATGACTTTTACGTCAGGCTTTAAAGCATAAAAACCCAGCTCAAAACGTACTTGGTCGTTACCCTTGCCTGTTGCGCCATGCGCGACGGCATCGGCACCTTCGATATTGGCAATTTCAATCATGCGTTTGGAAATTAATGGGCGAGCAATAGATGTGCCCAATAAATATTCCCCTTCATAAATAGCATTGGCACGAAACATCGGGAAAACAAAATCACGCACATACTCTTCAGTTAAATCATCAATATAAATCGCCGATGCACCGCAAGCCTCTGCTTTGATACGTGCATCTTCGACTTCTTCACCCTGCCCAATATCGGCAGTAAATGTAACCACTTCACATTGATATGTATCTTGTAGCCATTTCAAAATAATGGAAGTGTCCAGCCCTCCAGAGTAGGCTAGAACAACCTTGTTTACATTTGTTTTTGACATATGAACTGACATTACAAACTCCAATTACTGTGTTAATAAAAATTCTAATAAAGCTTTTTGTGCGTGCAGGCGGTTTTCCGCTTCATCCCAAACGATAGATTGAGTGCCATCGATGACACCCGCTGAAACTTCTTCGCCACGATGTGCAGGCAAACAATGCATAAAGAGAGCATCAGATTTGGCATGTGCCATTAAGCGTTCATCTACAATATAACCTGCAAAAGCTTTTTCGCGCTCTGCTTGCTCTTCTTCTTGTCCCATGGAAGCCCAAACATCCGTTGTGACCAAGTCCACACCCGATACTGCAGCGCGAACATCATGGGTGAATTCAATTTGAGCACC
>JAUZQR010000194.1 GCA_030950865.1 Mariprofundaceae bacterium
ATGGGCACACGCTTTTTACCTGCCACCAAAGCAACACCCAAAGAAATGCTGACGATTGTGGATAAACCACTGATTCAGTATGGCGTGGAAGAAGCTCTAGCTGCGGGCATGGATGATATCGTGATGGTTACAGGGCGTGGTAAACGCTCCATTGAAGATCATTTTGATATTTCTGCAGAGTTAGAAGCAAATCTGCATGCCGCTGGCAAAGATGACTTGTACAAGACAGTTTCACATGTGGCACGTATGGCGAATGTTGCTTATGTCAGGCAAAAACAGCCCTTGGGCTTGGGGCATGCGGTATTGTGCGCTGCACCGTGGGTTGGTGATGAGTGTTTTGGCGTGTCATTGGCTGATGAATTGATTTTATCTGAGGGTAAATCAGCCATGCAACAACTACGAGATGTGCATGAACAAACTGGTGCATCAGTGATTGGCTTGGCATCGGTGCCTGATAATGAAGTCTCACGTTATGGTATTGTGGATGCAAAAGATGAACATGGTCTGTTGCGTTTGTATGGCATGATTGAAAAGCCATCGATTGCTCGAGCACCGTCGAATTTAGCGATGATTGGCCGCTATATTTTCACGCCGCGACTTTTTGATTTATTAAAAGATACCAAGCCTGGTGCGGGCGGTGAAATTCAACTGACAGATGCCATGTGCCAATTGGCTTCGGAAGAGCCTGTGTATGGTGTGGTGGTTGAAGGGTTGCGTTTTGATGCGGGCAACCCATATGGCTTCTTGTTGGCGAACGCAACACTGGGATTGAAACACAAAGAGCATGGCGAGGCTTTACGGACGGCATTAAAAGCACTGCTATGACTTACCCTCTTTTAGCTTTGGATGTTGCGACAAATACTGCGTGTGTTTGTTTGATAAATGCTGAAGGAAAAGTGTTTACAGAAACGGCGTCACCTGGAAAACAGCATTCAAATACGGTGTTGCCATTACTTCAAGATGTATTAAAGCAAGCTGATTTAACTTGGGGCGATTTAAAAATGTTGGCTTTGGGGCAAGGTCCAGGTTCTTTTACAGGCCTTCGTATTGCGGCAGCGATGCTTGCAGGGGTTAACGCGTCATTGAAACTACCTATTTGGGGTTTGTCCTCGTTGGCGATTACTGCTATGCAAACACAAAGTGATAAGCCGCTTTGGGTGTTGGAAGATGCGCGAGCTGGTGAGGTGTTTGTAGGTTATTATCAACAAGGTGAACGCCTGCAAGATGATGTCTGTAAATGTTGGAGTGAGATTCAAGGTATGCCTACTGACAGCTTTGCTGCACAACAAGAGCCTGCGATTACTTTACCAGATTGGCATAGGCTACCATTACCAATGGATCGTGCTCAGGCTATGAGCCTGCTTATTCAGACGTTGTGGGATAAAACGGATCATACCGCGCATACACCATGGATTCAGCCCGTGTATTTACAGTTATCACAAGCGGAGAAAAATTTACAACATGTCTAAGCCAATGCGCGTACTTTTTGTTTGTTTGGGGAATATTTGTCGCTCACCCTTGGCAGAAATTATTGTGCATGGTCAGGCAGAAAAAAAAGGCATAAGTCATGAGTTTATATTTGCTTCAGCGGGTACAGGTGATTGGCATGTTGGTGGTCCTGCGGATGTGCGCTCTGCACAGACCGCAGCACAACACGGCTTGGATTTAAGCGGGCATCGTGCCCAACAACTTACTGCCAATAAAGTGAATGACTGGGATTGGTTTGTGGCGATGGATGATGATAATCGCACAAATTTATTGGCAATGGGCGTGCCTGAGAATCGTTTGTTAATGATGCGCCAGTTTGAGACAGACTCCTCTACAATTTTGGATGTTCCCGACCCATATTATGGTGGTGCAGACGGCTTTGAAGATGCCTATGTGATGTTATGTGATAATGCCGACTATATATTGGACTATTTACTACAAGAGAATGATTAACGCCCCTGTGTTGGTCCAACTTTGATTGTGACACGGGTGGACAACGTGCTTTCTTCAACACTAATCATGCAGGATTTATCACTTTTAATAAAACTGATTAAATATTTATCACCTTCGCTAAATGCATTTAGAAACTGCCATTCATACTTGGGCATTTCACTGCGGAAAAATTTGGCAAGACTATCGCCTTTTACATAACCACTATAGGTAATCACACCCATGGTCACACCTGGTGCTTCATACACAAAACTACGGTCTGCATCACGCGATAATTTGGCTGGTACAGGAATATCATCAAATTCAGGCACCATAACAATGACAGGAGCGGCATTTTTAAGGCTGCTTTGAGGTTGTTTGGCAGTATTTGTTTGTTGGCTCTTAGCGGCTTCAGGTTTATGTACTAGACCACATGCTGAAAAAGAAAAAAGGCATAACAAAACAAGCAAACGATGCAACATAGAGAGACCCCTCATAACGACTGTTCAGGGTGAAGCATGAGACGGGAAGCTAGGATGTGCAAGCAGATGTTTTTAATAGGTTGCCGGCTAAACGGCGTGTGTAGTTATTAATTTTCCAATGATTAGGCATCCAGCCATCAAGAAAGCGATAAAAATCAACCCATGCAACTGGAAACAAGTCACGCCATTCATCCTCTAACGCATGAATATCCACCTCTTTCGTGCACTTTTGGATTGCTTGCCTTAAATACTTAAAATAAACATTCAAAAGCTCTTCTATATGTGTTTCGCACTGCTCATCATCCAAGCAGCTACCCAAAAAATAAGCGACATCTTTCATGCCACAGCCACCACCGACATATTGAAAATCAACAGCGGAAACGGATTGACCATCATCGCTAAAACAAAAGTTAGCCAGCTTAGCATCACCATGAATAATGGTTTGATAACGCGCCTTTTTAAGCGCCAAATCAATATTTGACGCGGCTTGTTGCAGATCTTTATCTTGCATAGAGGCAAGTTCATCGGTGCGAGTATCCAAATGCCAATAACTGCCATGCTCCCACAAGCCTTTTGGCAGCTTGCCAAGAAATGTAGCATGGAAATATGCCAGCCAGTGCAGGCATTGATGAATACTCTCCATTCCCACTTGCTCTTTGCGTATGGAAAAGCCAGCAGCATCCAAATCTTCAAGTAAGATAATATATTCATCATCGTGTGTGGTGGACAGATAACTTTTAGGAACACGACAGTTGTTATCACAATATTTAACCCAGTGTTCATACCAGTGCATTTCTATGGCATATGACTTTAGCTTTCTGGTATGGGAGGCATCACTATGCCAACCACGAGGATGATGGATAACCGAAGGTGGTTTGACATGCTTTAGAATAACACTAGCCACCTCTGAGCCTCTTAGTTGAAGGCGAATAATTTCACCATAACCACTCCACAGTGATTGAATCACTTCATCGGGTTGTACATGCTTGGCATGGGTTGCCTCTGCAACCATGCGCTGCAAGGCTGGATGTAGCATTATTTTACGAACTGAATATCAAGTGTGCGCAAATAGGTGTGTAACCCCGCATCTTGCACGGGGAATACGTAAGCATCTTCATCTGATTCATTATGGTGAGAATGCCACCAACCTGGCGGTGTAATAAATACGGTGTTGGTTGCCCAATCGGCTTTAATTGGATTGATAATATTGCCATCGCTATCTACTTCTTTACCGATTAGGGTATAGGTATTGGCACCAGAAGACACTGCCAAATCAAGCGCGACAGATTGGTGACGATGTGGTTTTTGAACTTCGCCAGCAGGTAATAAGTTAAACAATGACCACATACTGGGGCTGATTGTTTTGGTATCCATGCAATCGCGATTACCCAAAATCATACCAATACGGTTGCGTCCTTTACGCAGTGCAACATCACGCATGCCATTGACTTCATTTAAAAGCGCTTGCCCATCATAAAAAGCAGGCTTGAAACGCGCCTGGCTTGGTGAAACACCAAGATATTGCAACAAAGGCGCATCGTGTGTCCAATATAAAGCGGCATCATTATCAGCTTCATGGCGTAACCCTTGATTACTAGGCATGGTGAAGGTGTCGCCCTTCTTCCATGTGATGATGCCGTCATCACAGATGGTACGACCTGAACCACGCATAACAAAAAATACTTCAGAGGTGGCAGTAGCTTGTGTGGTAATGGATTCATTGGGGCAAATACGGATATAGTTAGCCAGTAAACTTGGTGATGTGGCGGCATATGCTGTGCCAAGGGTATTGGCAATATTGAGTTCGATGACACGCGTTTCCCCCTGTTCATGCAATGATGCAGGGAAAGGCTGAATAGGAACGCCCTTTAAATTGGGTGTGGCGGCTGAGGAATACTCCCAATTCATGACTTGTTTTTTCCATGCTGTGTTTAATGTGTTCATATATTTCACCCCGCTGCGAATTATATTCGACCGCAAAGCGTAGCAGTTTTATTGCTTGCGTGCAGTGCGAAATAAGCGTGTTAGAATTGTGGATTATGAAAGATAACGAATCATTGCTTACCTTCCCATGCCAGTTCCCCATTAAAATCATGGGCCTGCAATCGGATACATTTGAAACATCTATGGTGATGGTTGCACGTAAACATATCCCAAATCTTGGTGAAGGTAGTGTAAAAAGTCGGCCAAGCAAAACAGGCAAATACCTTTCTGTGACCATTACATTTCAAGCCGATAGCCGTGAACAGTTGGATAATCTTTATCGTGAATTATCAGCGCGTGATGATGTGAAAATGGTGCTTTAAACGATGATGCAGGTTTTGATTATTGCTTATGTCTTGCCCGAACCCAAGTCCACAGGGTCGGGTGCGAGAATGATGGAATTGATTCGATTGTTTCTAGCACAAGGTTGGTCAGTGCATATGGCTAGCCCTGCACAGGCGACAGATTATTCAGAAGACTTGAGTGCTTTGGGTATCAAAACATCAGAAATTGTCGTAAATAGCAGCAGTTTTGATGATTTTATTGCTAAAATGAACCCAAATATCGTACTTTTTGATCGTTTTGTGATGGAAGAGCAATTTGGTTGGCGTGTTGCCAAGCATTGTTCACAAGCCCTGCGAATATTGGAAACCATTGATTTGCATTGTTTGCGTGAGGCGCGACACCAACAAACAAAACGTACCCATGCTGTTGCTTTGGAGCCTGATAAGGAAGATTTATATAGCGATATTGCCTTGCGTGAAATTGCAGCGATTTATCGCTCGGATATATCGTTATTGATTTCAGATTATGAGTGTGAGGTGTTGGATAAATATTTCAGTGTTCCAAAAGATATATTGCATCTTTGCCCGTTTATGATTGCGCCTTCAACGCAAAGAATGCCTGCTTTTTCTGAACGTGAACATTTCATAAGCATTGGCAATTTTCGCCATGCGCCGAACTGGGATGCTGTGCTTTGGCTTAAACAAGAAATTTGGCCTTTGATTCGCCAACAGCTTCCTCAAGCCGAGTTACATATTTATGGTGCTTATACACCACCAAAAGCTACTGCCTTAAACAATGCCAAAGAAGGCTTTTTTATCAAAGATAGAGCTGAGGATGTGCTGGAAGTTATGCAACAAGCGCGTATCAACCTTGCGCCGTTACGTTTTGGTGCTGGCATCAAAACCAAGCTTGCTGATGCCATGTTTGCAGGCACACCAAGTGTGGCAACATCGGTGGGAGCAGAAGGCATGACAGGTGGGCTGGCATGGGGCGGGAGTATTGCCGATGATGCACAAGGATTTGCTGATGCAGCGGTTGCTTTATATCAAGATGAGAGCGCATGGAAGAAGGCGCAACATCGAGGCACAGCGATTTTGGAATCGCTTTTTGAGCCAACCAACAATGGGCAAGCATTGTTGGAGCGTGTGCAGCAGACGATGGAGAATTTAAAGCAACATCGTCAGAATAATTTTACAGGGCAAATGCTTAACCATCATCACCACCGTAGTTCAGAATTTATGTCGCGCTGGATTGAAGCCAAAAATAAAACTACCGATTGATTGCATAAGGTCTATGATACTTATACTCTGATGAGAAATGTTTTGTTGTTTATAACGACGATCAAGAGGGTTATGAAAGCAAACTTTTAGGCATCAAGGAGGGTATATGCATCGACTAATGACTGGATTGTATGTGTTTATATTGCTTATTCTCCCTTGCTATGCGCTTGCTGCTCATATTGAGGTTCCGAAACACATCATTGGTACGTTAAAGTGTAAAGTTTTACCGCACACAGGTTTGAATTTACTTATTCATTCGAGCAAGGAGATTCGTTGCGAATTTGTCTCTCAAGATAAGCGTTTTGTAGAATATTATAAAGGTGAAACGGGCATCAAATTTGGTATAGATATAGGTTTTGGCAAACATGAAAATATTATTTATTCCGTTCTTGCTAGAGATTTTGAACAAGGGAAATACCAGCTAGCGGGCAAATATTCTGGAGCCTCTGGCAGTGCAACCTTGGGTCTTACCGCTGGCGATTCAGCACCGATTGAAAAAAATGATAAAAGTGTTTCCTTACAGCCTATTCAGGTTAAAGGTAGTGGTACAGGAGCTGCTGCTGGGCTTAGTTATTTATATCTAGAAGCTGCTAATAAATGACAAGCTGAAAATAAAAAGAAAGCTCTTTTTAAAGTTCGTTTGCTGGGTGCGTCTTATCAAAATACTTCATCATTAAAAAGCTTATCATGCATGCGGTAAAGCTGGAAGCCACAATCATATATAATACAATTAGTTGTGCAGATGCAGCGGCAAGGGGTGAACTGCCTGCCAAAATCATGCCGACAAAAATGCCTGGCATATGCACCAAACCAACAACGCGTAGCGTATCAATGGTTGGGATTAAAGCGGTGGACATACCTTTACCAACATTGCCGCCTGAGTTTAGGCGTTCAAACATAATAGATACGGCATTCATGCCGTTGGCAGCAATCATACTGCCCAGTGGAATCAGGGTGCGCGTATCGTTATCAATCACACCAGCGAAAACCAACCATGGAAGCGTGGCTAAACAGGCGCAGCTTAAACCGATGGTCGTGGCAATCCAGGCTTGTTTCTGATGCTTGCTGTGATGGGTTGATGATGTTTGTGCTGCTAGTATGCAGAAGAAGAAAATGATGCCTGCTTGTGCCCAATGTGAGGATATATCAAATATCCAATGCAATACAAATGCCAAAAGCAACAATTGAATAGGACCACGAATGGAAGCAATCAGCATATTTCGTGAAAGCCCCAACTGTTGGCGGTGTGAAATATAAGCCACACCGGCCAGCAACAACCAAGCAGCCATCAATCCGACCAGCGTATCTTCCCAACTGCTTATCATGATATGTTTAGTCTTAGCTGCATAAGAATCGCATCTTCACGCGGTTGCCCTTTTATTTCAGGAACATAATAGGCTTTACGACGACCAACTTCGGTAAAATCCAATTGCTTATAAAGCTTTTGGGCAGCAATATTTGAGGCACGCACTTCGAGCAAGACAAGCGCATAAGCTTGTTTATCGGTTAATAGTTTTTGGCTTAGTTTTCTGGCAATACCTTGACGTTGATAAGCAGGGGAGACAGCAACCTGCATGATGTGTACCTCATCCAGTATATCTTGGCTTAAGATATAACCTGCGATTTGCGGGTCTGATGTGCACACATGAGATTCGCAGACATACAAGTCAAAACCTGACTGCATAACATCCAACAATGACTTTTTTGACCATTTTTCTGCAAATAATTGCGTATTTAAGGCAAAAACTGCATCAATATCATCCACATTGCCCAAGCGGCATATACGTGTGGGCATCGTTATTCAGGTGCTTCGATCTGCTCAATCCAAGTGCAAACTTCTGAATCACAGATGTGTTGCGTACCATTTCGTTTGGTGATTTTTTCTGTGACATAAGCTGCACCACATTCAGGGCATGGTTTATCAATCGGTTTGTTCCACAGTGCTTTTTTGCATTTGGGATATTTTGAGCAGGAATAGAATATCTTTCCGCGCCGCGATTTTTTCTCCAAGAATGTACCTTTGCCACATTCTGGACATTTAATCCCTGTATCTTTGGGTTTTTCCAATGGCTGGATGCCTTTGCATTCTGGATACGCAGAGCAGCCTAAGAATTTGCCATAGCGCCCTTGTTTGATAAGCATAGGTTTGCCGCATTCTTCACACTTTTGATCGGAAACTTCAGGCTCTGGTGCTTCGCCATTGCCATCAAGCGGGCGCGCCTGTTTGCATTCGGGATAACCCGTACAAGCCAAGAACTTACCATAACGCCCCAATTTGATTGCCATGGGTTTGCCACATTCTGTGCAAATTTCATCGGTTTCTTCATGCGTGACATCGGAGCGTTTCACATTCTCCATTGTATCATCTACACGGGCTTTGAATGGTGTCCAAAACTCATGTAATAATGGTCGCCATTCACGCTCACCACGTGCGACAGCATCCAGTTGCGATTCAATTTCAGCGGTAAACCCTGTTTCCACAATGTCGGTAAAATATGTAGTTAAAAATCGGCTAACTATTTCACCAACATCAGTTGGCACAAAACGTTTTTTATCCATATCAACATACTGTCGAGTGCGCAAAACATTCAAAATAGATGCATAGGTTGATGGGCGACCAATACCATGCCCTTCAAGCTCTTTCACCAAGGTCGCTTCACTAAAGCGTGGTTTTGGTTCGGTGAAATGTTGTTTGGGGTTCACAGCCTTAATATCAATAGCATCGCCAACATTCATGGCTGGCAATAAACGATCTTTATCATCTTTGGCAGGTTCATCAGTACCTTCAATATATAAGGTTCGGAAACCAGCAAATGCCAATACAGAACCTGTGGCACGTAAAGTTAAGTCGCCAGACAGCATGTCCACACGCACTTGATCAAGAATGGCTGGAGACATTTGTGATGCCAAAGCACGTTTCCAAATCAGTGTGTATAATTTATGACCATCAGTATCCAATACAGAGCGCATAGCTTCGGGTGTACGGGCTGTTGATGTTGGGCGAATGGCTTCATGCGCTTCTTGGGCATTCTTACTCTTAGATTTGAATACACGGGGTTTGGTGGGCAAATAATCTTTGCCCCAACGTGAAGAAATATAAGAACGCATATCTGCCAGTGCGTCATCAGATAATGCAATCGAATCGGTACGCATATAGGTAATCAGACCAACAGGCTCGCCATCAACCTCGATACCTTCGTATAGTTTTTGGGCAACTTGCATGGTTTTTCGGGCTGTAAAACCTAATTTCCGTGAGGCATCCATTTGCAGGCTAGATGTGATAAACGGTGCAGAAGGTTGTTGTTTGGCTTGTTTCTTTTGAATATCGGCAATGCTAAAATCGCCCTGCTCAACTTGGCGAGCAGCATCGCGTGCAGACACGCCATCAGGCAATGCAAACTTGCTTAGTGTCTTGCCCGCCATTGCCGTTAGGTGTGATTCAAATGCGCCATTTTTTGATTCACATGCCGCTTCAATGCTCCAATATTCTTTGGGTTTGAAATCACGAATATGTTGTTCGCGCTCGCAAATTAGGCGCAATGCAACCGATTGCACACGACCAGCAGATAAACCGCCACGAATTTTGCGCCACAATAATGGTGATAAGGTAAAACCAACCAAATAATCCAAAGCACTACGCGCTTGTTGGGCATCCACCAAGGGCATATTCACTTCCGATGGATTTGCCATCGCCGCATCAATGGCTTTTTTGGTAATTTCATTAAAGGTAATGCGCTGAACTTGTTTGCCTTCCAAGGCACCGCGTGATTTTAGTTCATCTGCTACATGCCATGCAATCGCTTCACCCTCGCGATCCAAATCGCTGGCAAGGATTAATGTGTCGGCGCGTTTAAGGGCCTTTTGAATGTCATTGATGCGCTTTTCTTTGTCTTCGATGACCTGATATTTGAGTGCAAAATTGTTGTCGGGATCAACGGAACCATCTTTTTTTGGAAAAGCACGAATATGACCATAGGAAGCAAGAACTTTGTAACCTTTGCCCAAGTATTTCTCAATTGTTTTTGATTTTGCGGGCGATTCCACGACTACCACTGCACTCATTTATCAGCCTCCGTATGGTTCAAAAAGGGCACTATCGGCCTGGCTTACCGCTGATTTTTCTATATTTTACAACAAATCAGGGGTAAGCCAAATCGTTTTAGCTACCAAGTGTATAACGACTACCAGGCAAACGTTCAACCACACCTCGTAGTTCAAGGTCGAGCAAGATGGGGGAAAGCTCAGGAACGGTCAAGTTGCAAGCCTCTGATAAGGCATCCAAGTGTAAAATACCCTGCCCTAAAACATCAAAAACCTTGGTTTCATGTTTGTTGGCTGGCTCAAAGGTCATTTGCTTTGATGTTGATTCACTATGCCAACCCAATAATTGCAATACTTGCTCGGCAGAGTCAACGAGATTTGCGCCATCACGAATCAACTGATGGCAACCAGCATGACCATTGTTTAATACTGAACCAGGCACAGCCAATACCTCGCGCCCATAAGATAATGCATGGTTAGCTGTAATTAATGAGCCAGAACGAATATCTGCTTCGATGACCAATGTGGCTTGTGCCAAGCCTGCAATAATGCGGTTACGCTGCGGGAAATTTTCAGGGCGCGGTGCTTGCTCTGGTAAAAATTCACTTAATACGCACCCACCATGTTCCACAATAGCTTTAACTTGCTGTTCTTGTCGCTGTTGTAAATGCAGAAGCCCACAACCTAATACCGCCACTGTTGGTGTGTGTCCAAGCAACGCGCCCCCATGGGCTGAAGCATCAATGCCGTAAGCCATACCGCTAATAATCAAGGTGTTATGTTCCGAAAAATAATGGCTCCAGCGACGGGCAATAAGTCTGCTTTCATGACTGGATTTACGTGCACCAACAATGGCGAGGCATTGTGTGTGGGATAATGCACTGATATCACCGCGCGCGAACAAAATAAGAGGAGCATCATCTGTTGCCTTTAAAGCATCAGGATAAGCGGCATCTTCGCTACACAACAATTGAATATCAGCTTGGTTACACTGTTTAAAAATGGCTTGGGCTTGTTTTACATTCGATTGGGTTAATGCAGCCAGTAATTTTGGTCCGATACCTTCAATTTTTACCCAGTCAGCAGGTGATTTATTCCAAATGGCTTCAAAAGAACCGCATGCCTCAACAAGTTGGCGACCAAGACAAGCACCGATACCATGTACCAGTGATAGTCGTAATGCAGCAATGGCTGCCGCTGATGTTTCTAACATGTATGCGGCTTGGGGTACCCAAGCAAAAGCAGCTTACTTAGCGCGTGGCTTTATTGCGTACAACATCGCCCACATTAATGGAGGATGATGAACGTGTTACCAGTGCCAATGAAGCATCTTGATGCGCTACAAGAACCAATAATTCACCAATTTTTTCCTCTGGAAGCGTGACTTCATGACCAGTGATACGGTCTTTAATTTTACGACCAGCACGATGGATGGATAAGGCTGTGCCAGCTTTCATTCCAGCATTTATACCAAGATTAATAGCAATAACCTGATTTTGTCCTGCTTCGGCAGCATCATTACGAATATACAACACCTTGCCTTGTAATGCGCCGTCGGGGAAGTTTGGTTGAATCTTTGTATCAATGTGTATAGCGGGTTTTAAGCGATCACCGCGTGATATTTCTTCAAACGTTTTAAGAATAACGCCGCGATAAACACCATCTGTTTCACCTGTAATTTCAACTTGTCCCAAATGTTTTACCAAAACACCGATGGCTTTGCCAGTATCAGGGTCATAAATTGTGTCATCACTGCGAAACACGTCAAACAACGCGCCTTCGTTAGCAGGCTGTTGCATCTTGATGTACACATGGTCATTCGCGCCGTAGTTGATGCGCTCATCTGCAGAATCGAGCAAATAACCAACACCATCAATGGCTTTTGGGCTTACAAATCCTTGTCTAGATAGAGCTGTGATTAAAAGACTGGTATCTATTTTCCCTTCGAGTCGTTCAACGGGCTTGGAGATAACTGTTGGCTGTGGACGCAGGGTACTTAGACCACCCTGTTTTTTCTTTTGTGGGTTAAACCAAATTTCATTGCCTGGATAAATGAGGTCAGGATTGGTGATGTAAAGATTTTTCTCCCATATTTTCAGCCACTTATACGGGTCTTTAAAGAAATAATTGGCAATATCCCAAAGTGTGTCACCTTTTTTGACTACATATGGTTGTGGTAAATTAACCTTCACATCTGCTGTAGTGACACCTTCAGGTAAACTAAGATTATCTGCCTGAACGGTGTGTGATACCGAAAACATCATGAAACTGGCGACAAGTGCGATAAAAAATCGATGCAACATATTAAATACCCTCATTATAATACTTTCAATTACAGACATGATTTAATGCAACTTACATGTTAACGCAAGCATGGCACGCTCGAACCCGCGACGCAACTTTAGACAGTAAGCAAGCATTGTTTTTCTACTTAAGAAGCACCTGTTTTTGGCTCTTCACCTGCCAATATGCGCTGCATATTTCCGATGTGCCTAGCGGCGACGAGTAGCCCTAAAATAATACAGGAAAAAAGTGAACTTGGCTCATGTGTAGACCATGACAATATGCCAAATGACCATGCGAAAAGTGGTAACATGATTGCCGCCACAACAGATGCTAATGATACATAACGTGTTAGTTTAAATAGTAAAAACCACGTGATAAAGGTTGCTACAGCAACCCAAGGAAGCCATGGAATAAGCACGCCAAACATGGTTGCCACACCTTTGCCGCCTTTAAATTTTAAATAGATTGGAAAAACATGCCCTATAAATACTGCCAGCGCGACTGCTGCAACCAGTGTTATGTCATCTTGTAAATAATCAGTTAAAGCTACGGCAAGGGAGCCTTTACCAATATCCGCAAGTAATGTCAGAATACCTACTTTTTTCCCGCCTGTGCGCAATGCATTGGTCGCACCAATATTGCCGCTGCCATGCTCTCTTGGATCCTTGCCAGTTAACCCGCGCGCAAACAATAAACCAAATGGAATTGCGCCCAATAAATAGGCCGCGAGTATGACTGTGATGGCGATATATGGGGCTTGAAATAAATCCATTAATGTTTGCGATAGCGTGTGCGGCAATGATCGAGCTTATCTTGTAAGCGTTCAATTTGATTGCCTGTAATATAGTTTGGAAGCACTGATTCTAAACTTGCTGGTTGCCCAAATTGAGCAGGAAAACATTCACCTTCTACCACATTATCATGTTGTAATAATAACAATTGATCGGTTGTTAATAAGGGCGTGGGTAGTAAGCGTGACATGGTTGCTAACAGTTGAGCAAATACACTTGGCACAGGTAACAATAGGCGTTTGCGCTGTAATGTTGTCATAAGAAATATCATCAGTTCCATAAAACTATACGCTTTAGGACCTGCTAATTCATAGGTTTGTTCACGTACATGGCGGTTGCCAATGCTTTGTACAAATACGCGTGCAACATCTTCCACCCACACGGGTTGAAAACGTGTTTCAGGCTGAATAACAGGTAATATTGGCAGCATAGCGGACATATCTTTAAATTTTGTGAAAAATGAGTCGCCTGCACCATAAATGATAGATGGGCGAATCAATGTCCATGCCATGCCGCTCTGGCGTACATAACCCTCGGCATCGCCTTTACTACGTGAATAGCCACTGGCTGGAACTGTTCCTGCACCCAATGCGCTCATATGTAAATATTGTTTTACATTGTGGCGTTTACAAGCGGCTAAAACATGCTCTGTGCCGTGTACATGCACGGTATCAAAGTCATAACGACCACGTTCAAACAGTAGACCAACCAAGTTAATTACACAGTCAGCACCTGTAACAGCCTCATCTAAACCGCGCCCATCACTTAAATCAGCTTTTACCAAATGTACACCTTCTACAATCAGTGAGCGTGCTTTTTCGGGGTGTCGGCAGGCGACGGTAACATGATGTCCTGCACGGATTGCTTGTCTAACCATGACTCGTCCGACAAATCCACTTCCACCAATGATACATACACGTTGTGCCATGCTTTCCCCCTCATATGTGATGTTAAATAGCAAGTATGCAAAGCCCTGCCCTTTAGCGCAATGGAATTATATGTAGGTAACGTATTGGATGATACATTTAGGGCATAAAAAAAGGTGCCGAAGCACCTTTTTAAAATATCACGATTAGAGCTTAAGCCAAAGGCTGAATTTCAGGCGTATTGGCAAATGTTTTCAATTTTTCAGACCTAGAAGGGTGACGTAATTTGCGCAATGCCTTGGCTTCGATTTGACGAATACGTTCACGTGTTACGCCAAACTGTTTGCCCACTTCTTCCAGTGTATGGTCGGTATTCATGCCGATACCAAAACGCATCCGTAGAACCTTTTCTTCGCGTGGGCTTAAATTATCCAATACGGATAAAGTGGCATCCTGCAAGGCTTCTGCAATTGCCACATCCAGTGGATTTTCAGCATTTTTATCTTCCACAAAATCACCCAACTGAGAATCTTCATCATCACCAATAGGTGTTTCTAAAGATACTGGCTCTTTAGCAACTTCAAGGATTTGTTCTACCTTTTCAATCGGCATTTCCAAGTGTTCCGCCAACTCCTCAGGTGTTGGTTCACGACCGATTTCTTGGGCAATTTGACGTGAAACACGCATCATTTTATTGATGGTTTCAATCATATGTACAGGAATACGAATAGTCCGCGCTTGATCGGCAATGGAGCGTGTGATTGCTTGGCGAATCCACCATGTTGCATAGGTCGAGAATTTATAACCACGTCGCCATTCAAATTTATCCACAGCCTTCATCAAACCGATATTGCCTTCTTGAATCAAGTCCAAGAAACCCAAACCACGGTTGGTATATTTTTTGGCAATAGAGATGACCAAGCGCAAGTTTGCTTCAATCATTTCACGTTTGGCTTGACGCATTTTAGCTTCGCCCATGGTCAACTTACGTGCGACAGTTTTAAGTTCAGCAATACAAAGTTCACTTTCTTGTTCCACACGTTTCAAACGGCGCTGGTTTTCGCGGATTTTACCTGCTACAGGTTCAATCAGCTCCACCCAAGGTCGATCTGCATGCTCTTTGCTCAACATGTCCAACCAGCGTTCGTTGGTTTCTCCCGCAGGGAAGCTTTCCAAAAACAATTTGCGTGGCATTTTCGCCTTTAAAGCGTGATCGCGAATGGTACGTTCATATTTGCGTACGCGTTCAACAGCGTTCTTAAAACGTTGAACCAATGCTTCTAGCTGCTTGGTTGAAAATGGGATGGCAACGATTTCACCAAGCATTTCTTGCAAAACATCATAGGTCTGCTTGCCAAGCACCTTATCCGCAGGTTTTTTATCTGAGCGTTTTTTTAGTTTTACAAATTGATCATGCAAAACTTTGGCGCGGTCAAAGTGAACAAGAGCTTCTGCAAGCTGCTCTTCTTGGGTGATGACCGTTTCTTCCATGGGTGTGCCATCAGGCGTGGCACGGCGCTCCTTAATAGCCTTAGAGAGCTGTTCTGCATCCATCTTCTCTTCATCTTCATCTTCATCTTCATCTTCGGATTTATTCAGGCGTTTTTCATATTCTTTGATGGCAGCGGAATTCACGACTTTATCAGCAATATCAAGAATATCGCGGAAGTTCATTTCTTCTTCGCTTTCAATGGCTTCATCACGAATTTGAATGACGCGCTCACCAAGCAGCATGATTTCACGGAAGGTTGCAGGGCAAAGGCAGATGGACTCATGCATTTGTAACTTACCTTCTTCAATACGGCGGGCAATTTCAATTTCGCCTTCGCGTGTTAAAAGCTCAACGGTACCCATTTCACGCAAATACATGCGTACAGGGTCATCAATACGAACCACGGTGCCAAGTTGTGTGGTATCGGCGCGTAGGGCAGAATCTTCCTTACGCAATCGATCTTTACGCATGGCATATTCACCTGTTGGTGCGCGTTCAGGATCTACAACTTCTACGCCCATTTCAGTAAATAAATTAATGACCTGTTCGATGCGGTCGGCTGAAACCAGCCCTTCTGGTAAATGCGTATTTAAATCATCATAGGTGATAAAACCGGCTTCTTTACCCTTGGCGACCAAGCCGCCAAGTTCTTTGATTCGTATAGGTGCCTGTGTTGAACGTGTCATTCATTACCTCTGCGCTGCTCTTCAATAGCAGCGTTCAATGTTATCAATTCTTGTTTCAATTCAGTTTCTAACTTTGCCAAACGCTGTCTTTCAGCGAGATCATTTGCCGCCGTCATTTGGCGTTGTAATAATGCCTTGCGCATATCCAATATAGCACATGAAAACTCTATATCCAAAACAGGCTCCTGATTCATCCAGCGAGCAATCTGATCTGCAGCTTCGGGAAATTCCCGCTGCAATTGCTGCGCCCATGCCGTACCATTATACGCTTCGGAGCCTTGCCATGAAAAAACGCGCGTGTATATCCGATTATGCACATCATTGTCAAGGAAAAAGGACTTTGATTCAGCAGGGAGTATGTCAAGACGCTCTGGTTTTTGCAGTAAACCAGCCAAAAAATTCTCATGTAGAAATTGTTTGACCGAATGTATTCTTGCCCGTGGTTTGGGCGGAGAATTGTAGCGTTTTTGCCCTATATTCTGTAATTTGATACCTGTTTGAGCCTCAACTTTTTGTTTCCAAGCCTGTTGCAAGTATGGATCTGACATCTTTAATAACATGTCATCGGCTTTTTTTGCCATGCGAGCCAAGCCATCAACACCGCTTCCTGCCAAACGATTTAGTCCCAGCAACCATGTTTCAAGCACAGGTTTTGCCTGCTCAGACATTCTGCGCTCAAAGGCTTCGCGCCCTTCTTTCTGAAGCAAGCTATCGGGGTCTTCACCATCTGGAAGGTATAGAAATGTCGGGCGATGCTCGGGCTTTAATAAAGGCAGCATACGCTCTAATGCACGCCATGCCGCCTGATAGCCAGCACGATCGCCGTCAAAACAAAAGATGGGTGATTCACACAAGCGAAAGATTTCGCGAATTTGGCGCTCGCCAATGGATGTGCCAGAGGCGGCTACAGCAATGGGTAAATCAAACGCTGCCAATGCCAATACATCCATATAACCTTCGACAACCATTAGCATTTTACGCTTGCGAATGGCATCACGATGTTCTGAAAATCCATATAATATATCAGACTTATGATACCAAGTTGTTTCAGGTGAGTTTAAATATTTGGCTTTATCATCACCCATACTACGCCCGCCAAAACCAACTACATCACCGCGTTTATCTCGGATGGGAAACATCAAACGACCACGAAACCTATCACCGTAACCTTTATCTCCCTTAAAAAGTAAACCCACCGCTTCTAATTGTGCCAAGGTACGCTCATCACTGCCAAAGGTGCGCTGCATAAAGCCATAGCCATCAGGTGCAAAACCCAGTTGGTATGTTGATACAATATGTTCAGGCAAGCCGCGCTGCTGAATATATGCTTTGGTTTTCGCACCCGAAGCACTATGCAATTGTGTAGCAAACGCATCGGCAGTTTGTGCCAAAAGATTGAGTGCTTTTTTTCGTTGTGAGGCTTCTTTCTGGCTTTTTTGTCGATCAACATCGCTTTCTTGAGGCAATGCTAAACCTGCTTTTTCTGCGAGATATTCCACAGCTTCGGGAAATGAATAACCATCATGCTCCATCAAAAATTGAAATGCACCACCGCCTTTCCCACAACCAAAACAATAATATAATTGTTTATCAACGGAAACCGAAAAGGATGGGCTTTTTTCATGGTGAAAGGGGCACAAACCCATTAAATTGGAGCCGCTGCGTTTCAATTCGACATGCCGAGCCACAATCTCTACCACATCGCTTCGTGATAAGACTTCATCAAGAAAGCTTGGAGAGAAGTTTGCCATATAGGTTTATATAGCCTTCTGACTAGTAATATTCAAGGGCTCTTAGCTCTGCAGGGCTTTTTTGACCAATGTTGAAGCAACGCCCATATCTGCGCGACCATCAATTTGAGGGCGTAAAATACCCATCACCGTACCCATATCCTGCATGGATGTTGCACCGCTTTCTGTGACAGCCTTTTGCACAGCATCAGCGACTTCGGCTTCGGACATTTGCTCTGGCAAATATACAATCAAATGTTCGATTTCAGAGAGTTCTTTATCTGCCAAATCTTGACGGTCTGCCTCGGCATATTGTTTTGCAGCATCTTTACGTTGTTTGATAAGTTTACCTGCCACAGCCACAACATCGGCCTCAACCAAGTCTTTGCCTAATTCAATTTCTTTATCTTTTAATGCAGCGCGTAACATACGAATAACACTGAGTTTCTCTTTATTTTTATCGCGCATTGCCTGTTTCATGGC
>JAUZQR010000195.1 GCA_030950865.1 Mariprofundaceae bacterium
GGTGAAGCTGAAGATCAGGAAGAGTTTGATGGCTTGAGTGGGCAAGATAAAACATCGGGCCATGGTGATGATAAAAAATAAGATAGGCTGTTTGCTTGTTGTATTATTTTTGTGCTCAGCCTGTGATTCGGGTTCTGAACACATTGTAACAACATACCCTGACCAGCAATCTTTAGGGTTTCAACAGTTTTCACGCCAGTGCTCGACTTGCCATCGTCCACCTATGCCTGATGTACATGTTGCGGGTGCTTGGTCTGCGGTGGTTGCACGTATGCAACAGCATAAAGAGCAGCGAGGTTTGTTGGTGATGAGTGATGTCGAGCAACAACAAGTATTGGCTTATTTACAGACCCATGCCAAGTCTGTTTCAAAAAAGGAATTGCTAAAATGAAATTAAAATTATTTGCAGTGATGTTGTGTTTTCTTTCAGCTTGTTCTGCACCAGAGGTCTGGAGACCTGCAGCCCAGCAATGGGGCGAATTTGATATACGTCTTGAAACACGTCCCGAAGTCATGCGGCAAGGTATGAATGAATTTTTATTGATTGTGAACCGCAAAGGGCAACGGCATATTCCTGATTTATTGATTAAAATTCGCACACCAAGCTCAGGCTGGACACAGGCGATGCCAGATGGCGCTTTGGGTATCTACCGGCGTGCGTTATTGGTAAATGATATGCAACATGATCAACTATATGTGCGTTTAAGTTATCATGGTAAAGAAGGAGCGTTAACCTTTGACTTGTTTCCTGCAAATACTTCTGCTGAGTAACTTCTTATTTGTTAGCACGGTAATGGCGACAGAAGGTGATATTAAACGTGGTGGAATTGTAGCAGATATTCGTTGCGGTCCATGTCATCATTTAAATTCAAAGCATCTTAAAGTTGGCCCTGGATTATTGGGTATTTACGGAAAGAAACCTAGTATTGATGGGGTGCCTTTTGATGTTTGGGATGATGATGCACTACAAGTTTGGCTTATTAACCCAAGACAAGTCAAAGCCAATACGCGCATGGTGCTTCCCGCGATGTCAGAGCGCGACCGCAATGATATTATTGCTTGGTTGAAAGCGAGAGTTGTGAATCAATAATAGCTTTGCTCACTGTCCAGACGTTATTTTTTAATAGAATATGCTCGTAGTGAGAGGGCGATACCAAGTTAATCTATTTATTTGTAGTTTTTATACCAAGCCAAGTGATAGCGCTATCTTTACTATAGAATATAGAAATCTCACCGTGGGTGCCGTTCATAAAAGTTTGGAATATTCTTAAAAAACCAAAAATTAAGGCGCTAGGCACGACAATGGCTCGTTTTGCATCACTGCCCCATGGGCTACGCTCAGTCAGTTTTGATTTATGTATAGAATTCAGGTTAACGCTTTCAATTTCATGACAATCCATTAGTTCATACATATTAGGTTCAAAGGAAGGGTCGTTACGAAGCCTATCTTGATGTTCAAGGATGTTTTTACCATCAACAACACTATCGACATGAGTGAAAACAATTTTTTGTTTTGAATCAATACGATATGTAATTGCCATGATTAGAGAATAGCATTATTTAATTTTTAGTAAACATGCGAAGTTATAGGAAATAATCGAAGTATTTTTTTGATAATGATTATCATTGCCTATTGACGAAGATATGATAATGATTATCATTCGCGAATAAAGAGAGGTAATATGAATATTAAAAGTATCATTATGACAATAGCCATTTTGGGAATACAAATAGGTGCATTCAATGCAGTAGCAGAAGAATATGTGGTTACAATTAAGGATCATCAGTTTGTACCCAATCAGATTGAAATGAAGGCAGGGGAAAAACATCGTTTAATTGTAATTAATAATGATGCCACCCCTGAAGAGTTTGAGAGTTATGAGCTGAATCGGGAAAAGATTGTTTCTGGGAACTCAAAAATTGTAATATTTCTTACGCCTTTAAAAGCGGGCGAATACTCTTTTTTTGGTGAATTTAATCCTAAGACGGCTCAAGGCCGAATTGTTGTGAAATAGGGGGAGGGAAGATATGTTATCTACATTAATTATTGTATTTCGTGAAGTGTTAGAGGCAATGCTTGTCGTAGGGGTTGCCAGTGCTGCGGCGCGTGAAGTAAACATTGCAACACGTTGGATTTATGGCGGTGTTGTAGGCGGTCTGTTTGCGGCAGTTATTGTTGCTCTGTTTGCAGATTCTATTGCTTCTTCGATGCAAGGTATGGGACAGGAAATATTTAACGCTTTGATATTGATTTCTGCCTCACTACTGATGGCTTGGACAGCTATCTGGATGGGTAAGCATGGCAGAGAGGTATCGCAACGCATTCGTAAGACGTGCCATGATGTGCAAGCAAGTGATACGACGAAACTAGTGCTTGCGATAGTTGTTGGTCTTGCTGTGGCGCGAGAAGGCTCCGAGGTGGTGTTATTTTTGTATGGTGTTGTAGCGACTACTACGAGTAACAGCTCAGAGATGTTATCAGGAGGTGCGATAGGTGTTGTGCTTGGCGTGTTGGTAGCGATGGGTTTGTATCGAAGCCTTGTGCATATTCCGCTGCGTCATGTGTTCTTAGTTGTAACTTGTCTTATTGTATTGTTATCAGCAGGTATGGCATCGCAAGGTATTGCTTATTTGGTGATGGTGGATGAATTGCCAGCATGGGGACAGCCAATTTGGAATACATCAAGCTTAATTCCTGAGCAGGGTCTGTTGGGGCAAGTGCTTCAGGCATTGATGGGTTATGATGATCGTCCAAGTGGTATGCAGGTGTTTACATTTGCATCAGTGTTATCGTTGACTTGGTTGGCTATTTACCTGCAAAAGAAGGTTAAAAT
>JAUZQR010000196.1 GCA_030950865.1 Mariprofundaceae bacterium
GGGTTGGATTGGGCAACGGGTAATTTATGATTTGCGCAATCAAATTTATACTCGCTTAACAACACAGTCTTTAAACTTTTTTGCGCACCGAAAAACTGGCGAGTTATTGGCGAGAATTAGTTACGATGTCACCTTGGTACAATCTGCTGTGAGTACATCTGTGACAGCATTGATGCGTGATACCATGACGATTATTTTTCTGATTGGTGTTATTTTTTATCAGGATTGGTTACTAGCTTTGATTGCCATGGCTGTGTTTCCAGTCATTATTTACCCTATTTTACGCTTTGGACGAAAAATGCGATCAGCAACCTATGATGGTCAGGTTGTTATGGGTGAGATGTCCAGTTTGGTTGAAGAAACAGTGGGTGGTATCCGTGTGGTAAAAGCATTTGGCATGGAAGATTATGAGCGTGGGCGCTTTCGTGATTTGATTGGTGGCTTTATGAAGCATCAGATGCGGGCATTTCGTGTCAATGCGATGTCATTTCCAATTATGGAGTTGGTGGCTGGTTTTGGTATTGCGGGCGTATTGTTTTATGGTGGTTTGCGTGTAGCTGCTGGTGAGGCGACGGCTGGTACATTGATGTCATTTTTGGCAGCCGTGATTATGCTTTATGAACCTGTAAAACGTTTATCTGGTGCGAATAATCAAATCCAACAAGGTTTGGCAGCGGCAGAACGTATTTTTGATATTTTGGATGAAGAAATTATTGTATCTGATGCGTCAGATGCGAAGTTACTGCATGATTTTCAAGATGCGATTTCTTTTGAGTCAGTAGGTTTGCGTTATGCAGGTACGGACAAGTCTGTACTCTCTGATATTAACCTTAAAGTGAAAGCTGGGCAGGTTGTGGCTTTGGTAGGGCGTAGTGGAGCAGGCAAAAGCTCCTTGGCAAATCTTGTGCCTCGTTTTATGGATGTAACGGATGGTCGTGTTTTGTTGGATGGTTTTGATGTGCGTGAATTAACGCAGGAATCATTGCGTCAGCAAATAGCATTGGTGACTCAGGATGTTATTTTATTTAATGATACGGTGTTAAATAATATTGCTTATGGTCATAAGGATATTGACCGTGAGCAGGTGGAGGCAATTGCCAAAGCTGCCAATGCCCATGAGTTTATTATGAAACTTCCGCAAGGTTATGAGACCATGGTGGGTGAGCGCGGCGTGATTCTTTCGGGGGGGCAACGTCAGCGTTTATCCTTGGCTAGAGCGTTGTTAAAAGATGCGCCTATTCTTATTTTGGATGAAGCAACCAGTAGTTTGGACACCGAATCAGAACAGTTGGTGCAGCAAGCGATTGATCGATTGATGACAGGTCGTACGGTGCTGGTGATTGCGCATCGCCTATCAACGATTCGACATGCTGATTGTATTGTTGTGTTGGATGATGGCGGTATTACGCAAATGGGTCGACATGATGAGTTGCTGGAGCAGGGTGGTTTGTATGCTGAACTGTATCACATGCAATTTGAGTCTAAGTTGACATGAAACACAAGCTGTTGGCATGGCTTTTACCTAGGCTTATTTATTGTATACACATGTTTCTCAGGCACAGCATTCGTTGGGAATTTGTAGGTGAGCGTTATCAAAGTGGTTGCACACCATATAGGTTGAGTTTTTGGCATGCGCGTATTTTGATGATGCCGCATGCCTATCGTGGTTGGGATGGTTCTATGCTTATCTCAGATCATCGAGATGGTGCATATATTGCGGATGCCGTTGAATTGATGGGTCTGCATTCATCACGTGGTTCTTCAACACAAGGAGGGGCACGAGCTTTCTTGAAGATGATTCGTTTGGCAAGAAAGGGTCATTCGCTAGGTATTACGCCCGATGGACCCAAAGGTCCCGCAGAGGTTGTGCAACCAGGAACAGTGCAACTGGCGAAGAAGTCGGGTTTACCATTACGTGCGGTTTGTTATGCAAGCAAACGTCAGTGGCGAGCCAAATCATGGGATAAGTTCTATAGTCCAAAACCATTTACACGCGGTGTATTTATTATTGGTGAGCCTGTATATGCAGGTGAAGATGATGCTGAGACACTGATTTTATTTCAAAAGGCTATGGATGATGCTCAAGCTAAAGCGGATGGTTACTTTTCATCATATTAACACTGACTTTATTTACCATTAGAAATATTTAGCCAAGCCCCTTCAAGTAGCCCTGCATCAACGGTAATCAAATACTCATAATGCCAGCGCTCGAAAATACTTTCAATTATAGCCAAGCCTGCAATCATTAAATCAGCACGACCCTTCTCAATAGCAGGGATAGATTGTCTCTCTTGATGTGTCATGGCGAGTAATTGGTCTCGCAACTCGGAAAAACGTTGTTTTGAGATACAATGATTGTTCACAATATCAGCATTATAATCGATAAGACCTAAATCAATGGCTGCAAGCGTGGTGACTGTGCCAGCCGTACCTACCAAATACTTGGGAGCTACGATTTGAGAGTTTTCTTTCTGCCAGTATTGCTCAACGACATCGAGGTGTTGATGGCAGGCGGCTTTCATGGCTTTATAATCTTGTTGAGAGGGCGGGTCACGTTGCAAATATGTCTCAACCAAGCGTACAACACCCATTTTTCTACTTATAGCATCGATATTCTTACTGCTTTCAGCACGAACAAATTCGGTGCTCCCTCCACCAATATCAAAGAGAAGAAAGTCATCTCGAATACTGCTTGGCAATACCGCACAACTTCCTGCGAGAGAGTTATTGGCTTCTTGCTCACCATCAATGATTTGAATATGAATACCCGTTTCTTTTTCAACTTGCTGACAAAAGGTTTGTCCATTTTCAGCATCGCGCATGGCAGCGGTTGCCACGGCAGAGAGTTGTGAAGATTTTATGTGATGCTCTTTTAGTAGTTTTGAAAACTCATGAAAAGCACTGAGCGCGCGCTGCATTGCAGCATCACAGAGCTTGCCGCTTTGATGCAAACCTTCACCAAGTCGAATAATACGATGGGTATAAGCAATCATATGCCATGGTGTTGTGGCATTTTTATCATTGTTTTTTCTAGCGATTAATAAACGAAAGGTATTGGATCCAATATCAATGGATGCATAAAGTTTGTGTGTCATGCGTTATTGAGATGAGTCTTTGATAGTTTGACGTAATGTTCAGCAGAATGTTTTAAAAAATCTTTCTCTTCATTGGTGAGTGGGCGACGTTCACGCGCAGGTGAGCCTGCATAAAGATAACCACTTCGAAGAACCTTTCGTTCAGCAACCAATGAACCCGCAGCCAATAGGCAGCCCGATTCCAAAACAGCTTGATCCATAACAATGGAGCCCATGCCAACCAAGCAAAAATCCTGTATTTCACAGCCATGCAAGATAACACGGTGACCAACAGTTACATCATTACCGACAATACAAGGGTTTACACCATGGCTAGTATGTAATGTGCAATGGTCCTGAATATTAGAGCGTTCACCAATACGAATGTCATGGACATCACCGCGCAATACGCTTTGGTACCAGATATTTGAATCCGCACCTATTTCCACACGCCCCATAACCTCAGCGGAATCAGCAACCCATGCAGATGCATCGACCGCTGGTTGCCAGTGGCGGTAAGGACGAATCATATTTCTTTTAAATCAGGGGTATTTTTAGCTATTGGTTTGCTTGTTTTTGGGGTGGCTTTGTTTGTATCGTCTGCTTCATCTGTAATGCGGCTACAACGACCATTGATGGCTGAACCTTCAGCCAAAGACATAACACTGTATTCAAGGTCACCATTTAAACGACCTGTTTCACCG
>JAUZQR010000197.1 GCA_030950865.1 Mariprofundaceae bacterium
TGACCAGCAATATGGGCAGTGATGCTTTGCTGGCGAGTGTGTCTGAACACGGAGAGATTACGCAAGGGTGCCGTGAACAGGTGATGGCTGCGTTGCGCACAAACTTTCGACCTGAATTCTTAAATCGGGTAGATGATATTGTGTTATTTAAGCCGCTCTCTTTGCAAGAGGTAGAAAAGATTGCATCTTTGTTTGTAAAACAGTTGCAGCAGCGTTTAGCCAATCAACAGGTCGATTTACAGTTAAGTGACGATGCTATGAGGTATTTGGCACAAGAGGGTTATGACCCTGTATATGGTGCAAGGCCAATGAAACGCTTTATTCAGCAAGTCATGGAAACACCGTTGGCACGATTGCTGGTATCTGGAGAGGCAAGTGTTGGTTCTACTGTGAAGGTTGATTGTGATGGACAGGCTCTAAAATTGTCTGTGAATGTAGGCAGGGAGGATTGACTACGCCCTAAGGGGGAGAATCTTCATCTGCCTGAATTTTTTGAGCATACTATAGTTGCACCATAGGCGGAATTGCTATAGCAAGTCGCTTCTAATTCTCGAGGAGGAGTTCTTATGAAAAAAATATTGATGATTGCGGCTGCGGCGGCGTTTATGATGACTGGTGTTGTAGCAACTGAAGCTGTTGCTGGTGGCTTGACTGGTAAATGTAAAGCTTGCCATAAAGTTGACAAAAATGCGACTGGTCCATCGTTTAAAAATATCCAAGCAGCTTATGGTGATGCAGCGACATTAGCGAAAGTATGGGAAAGTGGTTTTGCAGTTGCAGATAGACATATTGCAGGTAATCCATGTAATGCAAATTACAAAAAATATCATAAAAAAGCGAAAATGATGTCTGCACAATATAAAAAATTGATTCATAAAAGAGTAGAAGCTGGCAAGTTTACTTACCAAGCACTAGCTGACGAAGTTTTTTCTAAGTAAATTACTTTAGATAAAAAGGCGACCTTAGGGTCGCCTTTTTTATTTGTGTTATATGAATATTTATTCTTGAAGAAGGGGTGGGGATATGAAAAAAATATTGATGATTGTGGCGCTAGCTGCGTTTATGATGAGTGGTCTTGTTGTAACTGAAGCTCTAGCGGCAAACCCAGCAAAAAAATGTAAAACCTGCCATAACTTTACGGCTAAACATAAAGTCGGACCTGGTCTTGCGGGTGTTTTTGGGCGTGAAGCAGGGAAATCTGGTTTTAAAAAACATAGTAAAGCACTGAAATCTGCAAACTGGGTTTGGGATGAAGCTCATCTTTTGAAATGGGTTTGTAACTCGAAAGAAGCTATTAAAGAATTTACTGGGAATCCAAAAGCTAGAACAAAAATGCCTCCACAGAAAATGTGTGGTGAAAAAGGCAAAGCCGTTGTTGCTTTTTTGAAAACTCTTTAAGCGGGTTGCCTATTTAAGTTTCTTTTAAAAGACGACCTACGGGTCGCCTTTTTTTGTGGGAGAAATCATTTTAACTGACGTGAAGCAAAGCAAAATATAGCATTGGGGCATGGCTATTTTGAATCGTCGTGCGCGACATGAATATCATATTTTGGACACCTATGAGGTGGGCATGGTTTTGACTGGCCCTGAGGTGAAATCCATTCGCTCTGGCTTAGCGAACTTGGCAGAAGCGCATTGTCTTATTCGTGCGGATAAACTGCTATTGATTGGTTGTCATATTAGCCCTTATAAACCTGCTTATATGAACAATCCATCGGATCCAGCGCGTTCGCGCCAATTGCTTATGCATAAAAAAGAGCAAATGAAGCTGGTTGGCAAACTCAAAGAAAAAGGTTTAACACTTGTACCTTTAAAAATGTATTTTAATGAGCGAGGCTATGCCAAGCTGCAAGTTGGCTTGGCGCGTGGTAAGAAGAGTTACGACAAGCGCCAAGATCAGAAAGAGAAGGACATCAAACGTGATTTGCAGCGTCAGTATAAAATGTAATGGCTGACAACTGGCAAGAAGAAGTATCACAACTGTTGCAGCAATGTCGCATCGGTTTTCTTGCTACAGAAGGTGAATATTCACCTGAAACATCCATGGCACCCTTTGCCATTTATCAGGGCAATATCGTATTACATCTATCCACACTTGCACGGCATACAAAAAATATCACCACGAATAACGCTGTTGGGTTTATGGTTTGCACTGCCGAAACTTCTGATAAATCAGCGCTTTCATTGCCTAGGTTGAGTTTTCAGGGGGAAATAAAGGCTGTGCCAGATAAGCAGTTCCAAGCTGCAAAATGTGCTTATTTAAAATATGTTCCTGATGCTAAATTATTGTTCGATTTTGCTGACTTTACGTTGTTTCAAATCACGCCCTCACACATTCAATGGATTGGTGGTTTTGGTTCGGCTAGAAAAATACCAGTGAATAGTTGGAATAAGTTGAATGTCTGAAATCAACAGCTACCACGCGCATATTTATTATGATGAAGTGACTTATGAGCAAGCATCTAAGCTTTGTGATGTTGTGGCCAAAAAATTTAATGTGCCTGTGGGGTATAAACATAAACAACTTGTGGGGCCGCATCCCATGTGGAGTTGTCAAATTACGCTAATGTCCGAAACTTTTGCTACAGTCATTCCGTGGCTGATGGTCAATCGAAGTGGTTTAACGGTGTTTGTTCATGCCAATACAGGTGATGATTTAAAAGATCATACCGAGTATACGATGTGGATGGGAGCCATAGAGCCATTGAATTTGGAAATATTTCGCACAGCGACTGTATCGGAGGGATGGATATGAAATTAGTAATATGGATGTTGCTGTTGTTTGCTTTTTTAACTGCTTGCGAGCAAGTGAATGAGGCTGGTGATAAAACAGCACGTGAGCTTACGGGTAGCAATATGATTGAACAAAAGAAAGGCTCTTTTGAAATTTGAGTGG
>JAUZQR010000198.1 GCA_030950865.1 Mariprofundaceae bacterium
TGATCAAAGCGTGAGCAGCAATCAAGGCATTCGCATCTTGTTTGAAGATGGTTCGCGTATTATTTTCCGTTTATCGGGTACAGGTACGGAAGGCGCGACTATTCGCCTTTATTTGGAATCCTTTGAAGCTGATGCAAACAAACAAAATATGGATGCCCAAGATGCTTTGGCTGAGCTTATTGTGGCATCTGAAAGTATTTCAAAATTACAACAGTTTACAGGTCGTAATAAACCAACGGTCATTACCTAAACATGGAAGCAATACCCAAAGAAATTCGAAATTGCCTCGATAAAGGCTATTTAGAAATTGATTGGAATGATGGGCACACCATCACCTATCTCTACGAAGATTTGCGTGTGTTGTGTCCATGCGCTGATTGTCGCAATCAAACGGTCAATCAAGGTGAAATGATGATGGGCAAAGAAGATGTAAAAATAACCCATATCGAGCCTACGGGAAACTACGCTATTCGCATTGAATTTGATGATGGACATGGCACCGGTTTATACACATTCACACAAATGTATGATGGTGAATTTAATCGTTAGTCAGAAAATATTGCTGGGGCATCAAGCTCATTCAACGATAAAATAATCTGCCGTTGAATGCGAAACACTTCTTTTTGTAGTGATTGTTGCACAGCAATATTGGGGCGTAACTCCATGCCCATGCGCATTTCACCATTCATAAGCATCGCCCAACGTATCCAACCACTGACTTTCATATCTTTATCAGCCAGTTTAAAAACACACTCAATCATTTCGCCATTTTGGCACAAAGCATGATCTTTTTCCGATAATGCAAAGCCTAATCCCGTAGATGATATATCTCGAAGCATAACTTTTTGAAGTGTTCTACGGCGCACACGAAGGTTCACTGGAATTTCATTCATCGTACGCACACCAAGATTTTTGCGCCTATGCAATAATGAGGGCGAAACTTCGCCCAATGTTAATATTGCAGTATTGGCAAGCACCTCTGAGACCAAAACCTTCACCTGATATTTCTCGTCCGAACAAATAGCGTAAGCAATATTACCCGCACTTTGACTGGAAAAAACTTTCAATATATCAGAAGAAATTTTTACATGAACAGCATTGCTTCCCACTTTCGTTATCTCAACAGAGGCATGAATGGGTACACCCTTAAAAAAATTATAAAGACTTATTTTCTTTATGTTATGCCATTGCTCTACACTGGTATCAACAACGGTCTTTCGTGTTAAAACATCAACTTCAACACTATTTTGCCTATCTACATCAATTTGCTCTGTATCTTCACTATGATGAACTTGTGCTTGCGCATGTAATAAATAATCTTTTCCTACATGCAATACGGCATCTTGAAGCGTATTAAAATGATGTAAAACATGCTCCAGTTCATCAAACTGCCGCTCAAGAGGAAGTGTTGCATGACCTGAAAAAAGCCTTTTCATGCGAAGGCTTTCACATTGCAACAATGCTGACAAAAGTTGTGGCATGGTATAAGCATGATGGAAAAGTGTATGCAACACTTTATGCAAAGGTATTTCATTCTGTTCATTGCATACATGTATGGCTAAAACTGACAGTGCTTGTGCATGTTCATCACCCAAAGCATGTTTCAATACCTTCAAAATATCATCATAAAGGGCTCGTCTTTTAATGTGACGAATATCTAAACTCAAACCCACTCTCCCTTATAGAGAACATGCTAGCCATGTTCCCATCGCTCTAACTTAAAATGTTTATTCACTAAATATTAAGCAAGATTCAAACCATTATTATATTCAACTTATCTTTGAGAGAAATGTATCAAACAGGCTCTACTAATCATTTTTATCAGATATTTCATGTTGATTCTGAATCTCCGCATCATCCACAAGATATTTGGGTAACTCTTTTTTGGTTTTGCCTGCAAGCACACCCAGTGTAGCAATTTGGTTGATAACATTGCCCCTGCCTGATTTGATGCGATCCAGTGCCGTGCCATAAGCAGTTTGCGCTTGATCTAGGCGACTACCAACCTCTTCAAAGGCTTTGACAAAGTCCACCATCTTATCATGCAATTTACTGGCTCTATCAATCAATTTAACCACATTCTCACTCTGTCGTTCATAACGCCAAAGCTGCTCAATCAGTTTCAATGTCGCATATAAGGTTGAAGGCGTTACAACTGCCACACGCTGCTCAAAAGCTGCTTCAAAAATACTTGAATCCGCCTCAATTGCCATTAAATAGGCTCCTTCAAT
>JAUZQR010000199.1 GCA_030950865.1 Mariprofundaceae bacterium
CGCAGGTGTAGTTGTTTATTTACGGGAGCTTTGTTATGAAAAAAGTATTGATTGGGGCTGTTTCTCTGCTGGTGTTGGTGGTTGGAGGTTTGGTATTTGTGTGGTCCAACTTGGATGGTATTGTGAAAGATGCGATTCAGACTTATGGAACAGAGGCAACAAAAACCACGGTTAGTGTTGCTGATGTGAAATTGAAACTGGAGGCAGGGCAAGCAGAGGTTCGAGGTTTAAATGTTGCTAATCCTAAGGGTTTTAGTGATCCAGATATTTTTAAACTGGGTCTTATCCGTGCGAAAATAGATGTCGCGACAGTGAATCAGAACCCTATTATCATTGATGAGCTTATTATCAGTAATCTGGCTGTCATTTATGAAATTAACAAATCGGGAAGATCCAATGTGGATATGTTGAAAAAGAACTTGGGTGTTGGTGCTGGTGGCAAGAGTGCTTCTAGCGATTCAGGCAGCGGTGAAGAGTTGAAAATGGTGATTCGCAAACTGGTCGTTGAAGGAACTTCTGCAAAGGTGCGCATTGCAGCACTTGGTAATGCAGAACAGAGCGTTAAATTACCGCGCATTCATTTAACCGATGTGGGCAAGAAAAGTGGTGGTGTGACTGCGGCTGAGGTTGCTCAAATTCTATCCTCTAAGCTGTTGGGCAATGTAAAAGGTTCCGTTGCCAAACTTGGCGTTGGTAAATACCTAGGCAAGTCAGCGGACTTATTTAAAGGTGGTTTGAATGGAACAGGCAAACTTGGTGGCAACCTCGGTGGTGCTGCCAGTGATATGGGTGGCAAGGCTGCTGGCGCGGTTAAAGGGCTGTTTGGCAATTAGGGGCAGCTATCAATATAGATAAAACGGTAGACTTTATAGGGTGTTGTCAGCAATAGTTGGCGTATGAATCAATATCCTGATAAAACATGTGAAATAGAAAATTTAGTACGTCACCCGAAACTGGTTGCGGCTGCGATTATAGGTCAAAAAACGCAGCAGCGACGTGATGGTGTGTATGCATACCCTGGTGAGAAGTTCGAGCTTGATGGTGTTGCGTTTGAAGTGACGACACTAACACGCTCAACACTTGGTGATATGAGTGATGCCGATGCTCAAGCTGAGGGTTATCCAAACCTTGCTATGTATAAGGCGCTTATTTTAAGTATGCATAAAGGAATGGAGTGGAATCTGGATGCAAAAGTTTGGGTGCACAGCTTTCGTCGAGTAGACTCAGCCGCTTAGTGAAGGCTACTGAAATTGCAGTGGCATTGGTGCATCACCCCGTGCTAAACCGCAAAGGTGAAAGCTCAACGACTTCCATTACACCGATGGATGTGCATGATTTTGCACGAACATGTGGTTTTTATGGCATAGAAAAAGTGTATTTGGTGCATCCAGCCAAAGGTATGCAGGCTATGGTGCACGATTTAACTGGCTATTGGGAATATGGTGAGGGCGGTGCACGCAATGCTGGGCGTAAGCAGGTGCTGCAATCGGTGAGGGTGGTGAGTTCGCTCGAAGATGCGCAAAAAGAAGGTGATTATAAGCTTTGGATGACCTCTGCAAAGGTTGAACGTGGCGAAATAATTGAGCCGTGCAGATTACCAAAAATGGCTGGAAATCATTTGATTGTCTTTGGAACAGGTTCGGGTTTGGATGTGAAGAATCTGCCAG
>JAUZQR010000002.1 GCA_030950865.1 Mariprofundaceae bacterium
ATCAGGCAATTCAACATACTTGCCAATCAAGGCAATGCAAATTTCCGATTTGGGTGAGCGTACGCGTTGGCAAATATCATCCCAAACAGAAAGGTCTGGTGTTACATCATCCATAGCAAACTGTTTAAGAATCAAGCTTCCCAAACCACCTTCTCGCAAGACCTTAGGTACAGCATAAATAGTATCCACATCAGGAACATCAATAACAGCTTGCCTAGGCACATTGCAAAACAAAGCAATCTTATCTTTTTGTGATGGCGGAATCGGGTGTTCCGAACGACACAACAATGCATCCGCCTGAATACCAATCTCACGCAATTTTTGTACAGAATGTTGCGTAGGTTTTGTCTTGATTTCACCAGCTGCCGCCACATATGGCACAAATGTAAGGTGAATAAATGCTGTGTTTTCAGCACCCAAATCAAAACGCAGTTGGCGAATAGCTTCAAGGAATGGCTGCGATTCAATATCACCCACCGTGCCACCCACTTCTACAATGGCAATGTCTACATCATTCGAACGCAATGAAAGCACGGCATCTTTAATCGCATTGGTAATATGTGGAATCACTTGCACAGTCGCACCCAAATAATCGCCACGACGCTCACGACGAATCACGGATTCATAAATGCGTCCTGTGGTAAAGTTGGAACGCTTGGACATCACAGCATGTGAAAAACGTTCATAATGCCCAAGATCAAGGTCGGTTTCTGCGCCATCATCGGTCACAAAAACTTCGCCATGTTGATAAGGACTCATCGTACCTGGATCGACATTAATATAGGGGTCGAGCTTTTGCATGGTCACCGTAAGACCACGTGCTTCGAACAACGCGGCAAGTGATGCCGCAGCAATACCTTTGCCTAGCGACGAAACGACGCCACCAGTAACAAAAATGAAGCGTGTGTTTGTATTAGTTTTATTATTCATAGACGGGCGCGGAACATAGCAGAAGGCATGCCTCCTTACCACTGAATATCGACATTTTTATTCGTTTTTCCTGACGACGCTCATAACCTCACCCAACATCCAATAATGGGCTTAAAAAAACATCGAAAGAAGTGAGGGTACAAATAGCTAAACACTACTCACAAGCAGCGAAAATAATCACTTCAAGAATATAGCACATTGCACGCTTGAACGTGGATGACAAAGCAGAATCCATTACCCAAATTATGAGCCCGACAAAGATTTTAACCTTCGCATATCACTTGAAGAAGGTTTATGACTTATACCAAGTAAGATATCTGCCAATTCTCGTTCGCCATGACTGGCTTGTTTATCTGACATCAAGGTTCGTAAAGCTGTAGCATCTGAGCCTTGAATCGCATGTTGCATGTGCATCAACGCACTCGCCAAAGCTTTTTCCCCAACAGTTGCATGATCATCTTGAGAAATCGTTGCCAAAACTTGTTTCTCAGCATTGCTCGGATAATGCTGCAAATGCATTACAATTCCAGACATCGTACTGATAGTAGCTTCACTAGCGAATACAACAGGCACTGCAATGCAAAGCAATATAGGCAACGCCAATAAAGAACCAATTATTTTTTTCATAACCACCTCCGCATCTGCTAGCATAGACCAGTAAAAGCCCAGTTACCACATACGGGGCTTACCCATCAGTCAAAAAAAGGCACACTCAATCTAGCCATAAACGAGCATTTTGAAACATCCTTAACCATGCACCATGCTCATTATCGCGTTCAGGAAAATATGAGAATTGTGCATTGCGAAACAACCGCTCTGGATGCGGCATCATAATGTTAAAACGACCATCATCCGACGTAAAACCAGTTAAGCCTTCTGGAGAACCATTCGGATTATGTGGGTAGGTATTGGCAGGCAAACCATCTGCACCAAGATAGCGCAGCATTGGTTTTGATATGTTACTTTCAGTAAATTGCGCACGCCCTTCACCATGTGCCACCACCAACGGTAGTTTTGAACCCTGCATGCCTTGCATCAAAATCGACGGCGAATCCATCACTTCAACCATCAATAAACGCGCTTCAAACTGCTCTGAAATATTACGCTCAAAGCTCGGCCAATGCGCTGCACCAGGAATCATGCCTTTTAACTGCGACATCATCTGACAACCATTACACACACCCAACGCAAAAGAATCATCCCTATGGAAAAAGGCATCAAACTCATCTCTAGCACGTGAATTATGCAATACCGAACTTGCCCAACCGCGCCCAGCTCCCAACACATCACCAAAAGAGAAACCACCACACGCCACCAAACCTTTAAAGTCAGCCAAACGAACACGCCCTGCAATCAAATCAGACATATGCACATCAACAGACTCAAAACCAGCTTTATCAAAGGCTGCTGCCATCTCAATTTGCCCGTTTACACCCTGCTCTCTAAGCACTGCCATTTTTGGACGTGCCTGATGAATATATGGTGCTGTTATATTTTCATTTACATCATACGTTAACTCAGCAAATAGCCCTTTATCATCACGGTTGGCAATACTATCAAATGCCTGTTTGGTGCATTCAGGGTTATCACGCAGACTGGCTATCTGATAGGATGTTTCAGACCACGTTTGCTGTAGACTTAAAACATCCTCATCCAAAATAGTATCTTGCTGAGAACATAAATGCAGGCGCATATCATCGTTCAACTGTCCAATAATATGGCTTACTGAGCCCAAACCCTCATCAATCAAGTGAGCCAACACTGCTTCGCGATGTTCACGTTTCACTTGAATCACCGCGCCCAATTCTTCGGCGAATAAGATAGGCAATGCATCACTGCCCAACACATCCAAGTGAATATCTACACCCGTACGCCCTGCAAATGCCATTTCAGCCACAGTCGCCAACAAACCACCATCGGAGCGATCATGGTAAGCAATAATTTTACCCTCGGCATTTAGGCGCTGGATGGCATGAAAGAACTTTGAAAATAATTCAGCATCATCCAAATCAGGTGTTTCAACACCTGTCACGCCATACACCTGCGCCAATGCCGAACCACCCAAACGATGTTGCCCGCTACCCAAATCAATCAAAATAAGATCTGTATCGCCCAAGTCGCTACGCAGTTGCGGCGTTAATGTTTTACGAATATCCGTTACAGGTGCAAACGCCGATACAATCAGAGATAACGGCGAAAACATCTCCAGATTCTCGTCATTCTTCTGCCAAACAGATTTCATAGATAACGAATCTTTACCCACAGGAATTGAAATGCCCAAAGCAGGGCAAAGCTCCATGCCGACAGCTTTCACCGTATCATAAAGCGCCGCATCTTCACCATCATGACCACATGCCGCCATCCAGTTAGCTGATAATTTCACATCGCCCAACTTGGCAATCGAAGATGCAACAATATTTGTCAACGCCTCACCAATCGCCATACGTCCTGATGCTGGTGCATTAAGCACTGCAATCGGCATACGCTCGCCCATCGCCATGGCTTCACCCGTATAATGCGTAAAATCAGTTGCTGTCACAGCCACATCAGCAACAGGCACTTGGAATGGGCCCACCATTTGCTCACGTGCCACCAGGCCAGTAACCGAACGGTCTGCAATAGTGATTAGAAACTCTTTGGAAGCCACAGATGGCAAACGCAATACACGCAATACAGCCTCTTTGGCATCAATACTATCAAAGTTCAATGGCATGGATGCATTGCCAACATGTGACACATCGCGCATCATTTTGGGAGGTTTTCCGAGCAACATTTCCAGCGATAAATCTACAGGTGCTTGACCCAATTCAGGATCATCCACATGCAAATGACCATCATCTGTTGCCGCACCCAATACTGCGAACAAACAACGTTCACGTTCACACATCGCCTCAAATTCAGGCAAGGATTCAGGGGCAATTGCTAAGACATAACGCTCTTGCGCCTCATTACACCAAATTTGCATCGGGCTCATACCTGATTCCATATTGTGTACTTTACGCAAATCAAACCAACCACCACGCCCTGCATCATGAATCAATTCAGGTACAGCATTGGACAAACCACCCGCACCAATATCATGGATAAATAAAATTGGATTATCATCACCCATTTGCCAGCAACGATCCAAAACCTCTTGGCAACGGCGCTCCATTTCAGGGTTTCCACGTTGCACCGAATCAAAATCCAACGATTCTACATTCGAGCCTGTATCCATACTTGATGCTGCACCACCACCCAAACCAATCAACATGGCTGGGCCACCAAGTTGAATCACCAATGAGCCCGCAGGCACTTCAGATTTATGCACATGGCGCGCATCAATATTACCCACACCACCCGCTAACATAATCGGCTTGTGGTAACCACGAAGTTCAGATTCTCCAGACTCTGTGACTACTTCTTGTTCATAGGTGCGGAAATAACCGCTGATATTTGGGCGACCAAATTCATTATTAAAGGCCGCTGCACCAATCGGACCATCCAGCATAATCTTTAATGCCGATTCTGTGCGCTCTGGTTTGCCATGGTTCACTTCCCAAGGCTGCTCAAAGCCTGGAATCTGTAAATTCGATACTGTAAACCCACACAAGCCGGCTTTCGGTTTGGAGCCAATGCCTGTCGCCCCTTCATCACGAATTTCACCACCCGAACCTGTCGCAGCTCCTGCAAAAGGCGAAATTGCCGTAGGGTGATTGTGCGTTTCCACCTTCATCAAGATATGCACTTCATCATCATGTGCAGCGTAAACACCATCAGCATTCGGATAAAAACGCTTCGCAGCCCCACCCTCAATCACCGATGAGTTATCCGAATAGGCAACAATCGTGCCTTCAGGGGAAGTTTTGTGCGTATGGCGAATCATAGAAAACAAGGATTTATCCATTTCCTCACCATCAATTGTCCAATCAGCATTAAAAATTTTATGTCTGCAATGTTCCGAATTGGCTTGCGCAAACATCATCAATTCCGCATCGGAAGGGTTGCGCTTCAAAGCAAGGAAGTTTTCCAATAAATAATCGACTTCATCATCGGCCAATGCCAAACCAAGCTCACGATTCGCTACTTCCAAAGCTGTGCGACCATCACGCAATACATCAATATGCACCAATGGCTTGGGTGCTTGGTGCTCAAACAAACGCTTCAAATCATCGCTTGATGCCAGCACCGACTCCGTCATGCGGTCATGCAATGCTGCGGCAATAGTGTCTCGTTCGCCCTGAACACGGTAAACAATCGCCCGTTCAATGCGCAATAACGATGATAATCCACACAAACCAGCAATGTCTGTCGCTTTGGATGACCAAGGAGAAATCGTACCCACACGCGGTGTCACAATAAACAAATCATCCGCCGCATCCGCACTAAAACACTGCAATGGGCTGCCCAAAATATCCGCCAGTTTCTGGCTATCGGCATCTGTCCAATCCATAGACACTTCTGCAACATGAATAAACAAAGCCTCGATATTTGAGGTTTGTAAAACATCACATAATTTGGCTTTACGGAAGTCCGAGAGTGCAGGTACACCTTGTAAAACAATCAAGCGGGAAGAGGCAAATTCAATAGTCATGCCCGCATGTTATAAAGCCTGCGA
>JAUZQR010000020.1 GCA_030950865.1 Mariprofundaceae bacterium
CGCTTGAGAATGTGCTCCCAAGTGGCTGATGTTAAAATGGGGATGGTTTTCGATGAGACGGATAAGTTCTGCACCTGTATAACCAGTAGAGCCAAGTATGGCGACGTTGATATTCATGCCAATATGTTACAAATATCTGAGCATTTTTACCAATGTGAATTGCATAACTGATGAGAATGCTGTTAATAATAGATGCAAGGAAAAATACTTGACTAAAATACTCTGGTTTATAATATCCGACTTTTTCATGTGGATATTCATCATGAATGTAGGAGAATGCGATGCGATTAACAAGTAAAGGACGCTATGGTGTATCAGCGATGGTTGATATCAACAATAATGGTAAAGAAGGCAAGCCTGTTACGCTTGCGGCTATTTCTGAGAGGCAATTTATTTCCCTATCATACTTAGAACAGCTATTTCGTTCTTTGCGGGCGGGTGGCTTGGTACGTTCAATTCGAGGCCCTGGCGGCGGATATTTATTGGCACATCCTGCAAGTGAAATTACAATTGCAAATGTGATACAGGCTGTAAATGAACCTATACGTACGACATTGTGTGAAAATGCAGTGCGTGGTTGTCATCGTGGCAGACGCTGTGATACCCACCAGTTATGGGATGCGATGGGCAAACATATTTATCGTTTTCTGGACGCAGTGACCATTGAAATGGTGTGTCAGAAAGAAGTGGATTTGAATAATTTAGAATTAAAACCAGTTGAAGATATTGTGACTGAAGTACGCATGGAACAAAAAATTGCAAAGGTATCTTGATTATAATGCAACTTGCCCAACCTTAGCTGTAGCCTTAGAGGCAATGCATGAGGCTGCGACGCATGCATCTGGAAATCCATCAAGCATGCACTGGGCTGGCAGGTCGGCGCGCCGTGCCTTGGATGATGCACGTGATAAAATAGCACGCTATTTAAATGTTGAGTCAGGCTCCTTGGTATTTACATCGGGCGGTACAGAAGCCAACAATATGGCGATTTTTGGTTGTTTGTCGGCTGCAAAAAAAGGCAAGGTTGTCGTTTCAGCAATTGAGCACCCTTCTGTATTACAAACCATTACCTATTGGTGCGAGCGTTTGGGGCATGAATTGTGTTTGGTGCGTCCTCAGAAAAATGGGCAAATTGATGCGGACACTTTTTGCGCGCAACTTGATGAACGTACAGTGATGGCATGCATGATGTGGGCGAATAATGAAAGTGGTGTCATTCAACCCGTTCAACAGGTGCAGCAGGCATGTAAAAAAATGTCGATTCCTGTATTGGTGGATGGTGTGCAGGCTTTGGGAAAAATCAAATTGGACATCGCCGCATTGGACGTAGATTTTATTTCTTTTTCAGCGCACAAAATTGGTGGACCAAAAGGTGTGGGTGTATTGGCAGTTCGTCGCGGTGTGCAGCTTGAAACATGGGCGTTGGGTGGCGGTCAAGAGCGTGGTCGCCGTTCAGGTACGGAAAATGTACCTGCTGTTGCGGGTTTTGCGGCGGCTTTGGGTGTTTTAAATTTTACTGATACAGTAGCTGTGCGTAATGGATTTGAAGAGAAGCTCTTGGCAAAAATGCCTGATGTGACGGTTCATGGCTCGGATGTTGAACGTGTGGCAAATACCAGCATGTTTACTGTACCAGGTATGGATGGTGAAACGCTTTTGATGCAACTTGATTTGGCTGGTTTTGCTGTGGCATCGGGTTCTGCTTGTTCATCTGGAAAACGTGAGCCATCACATGTACTGCAAGCCATGGGCGTGAATGATAGAGCCGCACGCAGTAGTTTACGGGTGAGTTTTGGCGTTGAACATACGGCTAGTGATGCGGAAGCATTGGTAGATGAGTTGGTGCGCATTCGTAGTTTGTTAAAACATATGGCTGGTCTTTAGGAGTGTGGTATGAGTGATATTGATATTTCTTTGAGTGATGCCGCCTGTGAACAGTTGAAGAACTCACTACTTAGTGCAGGTAAAAAAGCAGTGCATTTATCGGTGCGTGAGGCAGGTTGTTCTGGGCTTGAGTATGTGATGGATTATGCTGATGAGCCGCTTGATGACGATTTGGTGCGTGAATTTGACGGCTTTTCTTTGTATGTGGATAAGGATTCGTATGCCAAGGCACTGGCAGGCTTGCAGGTTGATTATCAAAAAGATGCCCTCTCATCGGCTTTTGTATATCATAATCCGAATAAAAAAGGCGAGTGTGGGTGTGGCGTTTCCTTTACCATTTAAGCCGCGATACCATTTGTGTTAGAGAGGTAGCAACGATGCATATTTTATTATCTATTTCTGGTCATGAGCGTACTGGAATTGTACGTGATGTGGCTGAATCTTTGTTGAATATCCATGCCAATATTGAAGATTCATCCATGACTGCTTTACGTGGTCGTTTTACCATGATGTTGATTGTGAATTTGGATGTAAACAGCAGCTTTGGTGAGTTAAAAGCCTCTTTGGCAGAGCTTGAGCAGCGTACGGGGTTAACAGTTCAATCACAGCAGTTGTCCGAAGATGAGGTTAATCATGTGCCATTGGAACCTGATTGTGTGGTAACCGTTTCAGGTGCAGATAAACCAGGTATTGTGCATGCGGTAAGTGATGTTTTAGCAGAGTTGGGTGTGTCTATCATGGATGTTTCGACACAAGCACGAGAAAGCGAGCAGGGTGATATGTATATGATGGCACTGGAAGCGGTCAGCGGCGAACATACTGGTGTGATGCAAGGTGCCTTGGCTAAAACTTCAAAAGAATTGGGTGTGGATATTCAAGTACATGTGTTGGAAAGCGGTATCCTGTAAGTAAACGCATGGTCGCAAGTAAATTGAAAAAAGTTTTAACCCTTCCTGATGCACGTCTAAGACAAATATCAAAACCTGTAGAATACTTTAATGCAACATTAAAAACATTGCTTGAAGCTATGCAGACTTCGATGGAACAAGGTCCTGGTGGTGTAGGCATTGCTGCACCACAATTGGGTGAAATGCTTCGGGTTGTGGTTGTGGACTGCTCTTTGGGGCTGCATCCATGCAAAAATCATGGTCGTTTATTAATGGTGAACCCAGAAATTATATATCAATCAGGCAAAGCTTTGGGGCGTGAGGGATGTTTGTCTGTACCCGAGTGGGTGGCAACGGTATCGCGCTCAAAAAAAGTAACGGTGCGTTATCAGGATTTATCAGGAGCATATCAAGAAGTAGCAGCCACTGGCTTTGAAGCGCGGGTGATTCAGCATGAATTGGATCATTTGGATGGTGTGTTATTTATTGATCGGGTGCTCTCTGTGCATGAGCTTGTGCGTCGGATGCCATTGAATTAAATCGAACTAAAAGCTGTATGTCACTTCAAAGGATGCGCGATTATTTTGATTAAATTGCCCTAGAAAACCACCCGATCCACCAAAAACATCAGCTCCGATACTACTCGTAATGTTATCTGACCAGTCGTAGCTCATTTTAGGTCGTGCCAACCAACCTCCTGCTGACCAGTCTGCCAATAGAAGCATTTCAGGTTTGAGTTTTTCATGCATAAAGTCGGTAGCGATACGTAGAGTCCAAAAACCAGAGTCTTGCGGCTCTAAAAGTTGCGGGTTCCAATGTTGAATATGACGAATAAAAAGTTGTGGGCTAACTGTCCAGTTATACCCCGTCCATTCAGCGGCAAGGGCTGCATTCACCGTAGTTTTGCGTTGTACTGTATCTGCAAAGTTTGTGCCATTGGCATTGATGCCTTCTTGCAAATTGGTTGCCAATTCCCCACGTATAACCCAAGCACCAAAAGCATTGGAAAAACTACCGCCAAGTGTGTGCATACGTAGGTGCTTGAGTTGCAAGGTGATGATACCAGGTGTGATTTTTCGAAATGCATTGGGGCTATCTTTCCAGCCATAAAAATAATTGGTTGATACATCCCAACCATTAATATTAGCACGCCATGCGGTCCCATACTCGGCGTTTTTTGCTGACCAGTTTGGTTGTTCGCCAGCTAATGTTTGAACAGTAAATCCTGCTGGAGACGTTGGGGTATTTAAAGCCCAACGTGAGCTTGTGGGTGCGGTTTTAGTAGGTTGAGCATCTGGAATAATAATAAGCTCAACTTCTTGTTCTGTATCAGTGTCGGGATAATAATTGAGGCGTGCGGCGACCAAACCAATACGTGAATCAAGAAAATCATCGAGGATAAATTCGCGTAAATCGAGCGGGTTGATAATGTCCAACAAGCGCAGGCCATCAGTTTTACCCCAGATGATTTGTTGTTGCCCCAAACGTAAGTCAAAGGCATCACCTTCATACATTAGATAAGCTTCTTTCAATTGTGTGGCAGTACGATAATGTTGTTTGATGCTACTGGTTAAATCAGGAGGATGGGTAGCCTGAACATCCATTGCAGCATCATACCAAAGTAGGGTGCGGCTGCGGAATTGCCAGCCATGC
>JAUZQR010000200.1 GCA_030950865.1 Mariprofundaceae bacterium
GGTGGCACAACACTGATGTATGAGGGTGTACCTACCTACCCTGATGCAGGGCGTATTTGGAAGATTTGCCAAGATCATGGGGTGACAGTTTTTTACACCGCACCCACTGCTATTCGTGCGTTGATTAAAGCAGGTGATGAGTATCCCAATGCTTATAATTTAAGCAAATTGCGTGTGTTGGGAACGGTGGGTGAACCCATCAATCCAGAGGCATGGATGTGGTATCATAAGGTGATTGGTAAAGAGCGTTGTCCGATTGTGGATACATGGTGGCAGACCGAAACTGGTGGACACATGCTTGCACCCATGCCTTTTGCGGTACCAACAAAACCAGGCTCTGCAACCTTACCATTGCCAGGCGTATTTGCTGAAGTGGTAGATGAAAAGGGGGATGTGGTAGAAGAAGGCGGCGGGCTTTTGGTGTTAACAAAACCTTGGCCATCCATGCTGCGTGGGGTGTGGGGTGATGAACAACGCTTTGTAGATACCTATTGGAAGAAGTTTGCCGATAAAGGCTATTATTTTGCGGGCGATGGTGCGCGCAAGGATGAACATGGCTACTTCTGGATTATGGGGCGAGTGGATGATGTTCTAAATGTTTCAGGGCATCGACTTGGAACTATGGAAGTGGAATCGGCATTGGTATCGCATCATGCGGTGGCAGAGGCTGCCGTGGTGGGTCGTCCTGATGATATAAAAGGTGAAAGCATATTTGCGTTTGTGGTGTTAAAAGAGGTTTTATCTGAAGAGCTCGAAGCAGAATTACGCAACCATGTAAGCAAAGAAATTGGTCCGATTGCCAAGCCTGATACGATACGATTTGCTGATAACTTACCCAAAACCCGTTCAGGCAAAATTATGCGCCGTTTATTGCGTGATATTGCAGCAGGGCGTGATGTTACGTCTGATATTTCAACATTGGAAGATCAATCCGTGATTGCCCAATTACAGGGTAAATAACGATATGTTGCGCAGATGATTTTTTCTCCTGTCAGTCATTTTTCGGTAGCTGCGCGCAGTTATTTAACCACCATAGTTATTTTGATGTTGGTATTGGTGGCTGCACATTTCTCTATTCAAGCATGGGGTCAGCAACAAGCGAGGCAGTGGGTATCTGCATGGGAAAAACAATACGGTGGCCATGTTGGTGATGTGCGTTTACGTATGTTGCGTGGGGCACTGACAATGAGTGATGTACAGTGGGAGTCTGAAGACATTCAGTTTTCTGCACCTTTTATGTTATTGCGAGGAAACCTTGCCAGCTCCAATACCCAAGTTGATATTCGAGAGGTTGCATTGCAAGGTGCAGAAGTCACTGTATCAAATAACCTTTTTCAGAAAATTATACAGAAAAACATCAGCTTTTCTGACTTGTTTCCTTGGGCACCATTTCTTGGCACTGTTCGAGATGCGCATGGCAATGATATAGATATTATTGTGCAAGCAGGTATAGAAGGCACATTACCTTTACAGCCACTTGTTATTGACCATATAAATTTTTCTAGTGCACCACAACGGAGCCAATGGGAGCTTTCGGGAGATATATGGGATGGGCATATAGGTTTATCCAACCAAAATCATGAGCAGGTGCTGACCTGGTCAAATCTTGATGCGATGAACCTTACAGAAAGCTTAGGGCTTGCTGCGATGCAAGGCCGTATTTATGGCAAAGGACAGTGGCAAAAGAAGCAGCTATCTGGAGATGTTATATGGCAGAATAAATCATCCGTCAGCAATAAAAACAATATAGTTGAAGGTCGTTTGGCATTTCAGGGAGCGATAGGGAAATCAGGTTGGGGCGGAGAGATTCAAACGGCGAACTGGCCATTGCAAATGTTTTCAGCATACGCACCAGTCTTATATAATAGAGAGCTAAAAAGCGCTTATTTGACGGGGCTTATTCAGATTAAGAACAAGCAGCAAGGCTGGCAAGCCAGCATGATGGAAGGAAGTGTTCGTCAGTTGGATTATCGTTCGCAATCCAAAGCTGCTTGGCATCTACAGAAAATAGGTTTTAAACAAGCCAAGCTTACTTGGCCACAGCGCACGTTGCGCATGCATGATATGGCAATTGAACAAGGTAGTTGGGCCGTTGATTCTCATGCAGAAGAGCCTGCAGTATT
>JAUZQR010000201.1 GCA_030950865.1 Mariprofundaceae bacterium
ATTGTTTAATTGGGTCATCATATCAGGTAATTTAGCCACATCTGATTTAGGATTACCAGCACCCCATAACATCATCTTTTCTTCAAACATCGGCGCACGCAAACATAGCTTGCCCTGCGCAGTGACAACATGTGAGCCGCCATCAAAGACCACTTCATCCTGACCACCCACTGGATTCACGTAAATCAATGGCGCATGAAATTGCTTGGCTCTACGCTGTGTAAGTGTTTCACGCTCTGCTTGTTTCCCCCAATGGAAAGGTGAGGCATTCAAATTTAACCATAATTCACAATCATATACAGCCTGTTCTTCAGCCAACTTTTCTTGCCACAAGTCCTCACAAATCCCAAGACCCACCTGCCTACCATTCACTGTGAAAATCGAATTCCCTGAACCAGGAGAAAAATATCGCCGTTCATCAAACACGCCATAGTTGGGAAGAAATTTTTTGTCATAAATACCGATTATTTCACCTGACTGACACAACACGGCCGAATTTTTCAATGTTCCTTCATCTCGGCGCGGTGAGCCAAACACACAACATACAGCACCCGATGCTTGTACAATCTCATTCATAGCAGCTTCAACAGCCTGCATAAATGCAGGGCGCAACAATAAATCTTCAGGTGGATAACCTGTCACCACCAACTCTGGAAATACCACCATATCGCACGCTTGCGACTCAGCATCGATCATGATGCTTTTCATCATCGCTACATTACCTGATATATCACCCACACGCGGCGCACATTGTGCCAACATGATTTTCATAGCTTGCAGCTTCATGATTCCACCTTTGTCACAAACATCGCATCCCCATATGAATAAAAACGGTAGCTTTTCTCAATCGCATAATCATAGGCTTTTAAGACCTTTTCTTTACCTGCCAATGCCGATACCAACATCAACAATGTCGATTGTGGTAAATGAAAGTTGGTTAGCAGCGCATCTACTATTTGAAATGTGTAACCTGGATAAATAAAAATATCTGTTCGCCCTGCCCCAGCCTGCAATACACCATCCTTACTTGCCGCTTCAAGTGTTCTTAAGCTCGTTGTGCCCACAGCTACAATACGTCGCCCTTCTAACTTTGCTTGATCGATGATTTCTGCTGCACTTTCAGAAATCACATAAGCCTCTTCATGCATTGTGTGGGCGTGCACATCATCGACTTGTACGGGCTGAAATGTTCCTGGTCCAACATGCAAGGTAATATGCACAAAAATAGCACCTGCCTTCTCCATATCTGCCATCAATTCAGGCGTTAAATGTAAACCTGCTGTTGGGGCAGCTACTGCACCATCATGGGTCGCAAATACAGTTTGGTAACGCTGTTTATCTTCTTCCGAATCAGGACGGTCAATATACGGCGGCAATGGCATATGCCCATGTATTTCAATAGCCTTCGCTGCATCCTTTGCTACAAGTTTTACCTCAACACACTTACCATCACGCGATAAAACTTCGGCATAAAAGTCATCCGAAAAAAGAACTTTGTCACCTTCTTTTAACGGCTTATTGGCTTTACACCATGCCGTCCAAACATCGGCAATGCCTGTAGGCTCAAGCAGTAATATCTCCACCTTACCACCACTTGGCTTTTTTCCCAAAAGGCGCGCAGGAATCACCCGTGTATCATTGACAACCCATACATCACCAGCTTGCACCAAACTAGGTAAATCGGCAATATCACCATCTTCAAAACTTTCATCATTCCAACGCAACAAACGCGAAGCATCACGTTTTTCCAAAGGTCGCTTAGCAATCAGTTGCTCAGGAAGTTTAAAATCAAAATCACTCGTTCGCATAGTTGCAAACTCTAGGAGTATGTCAGACTTAGTCTAGCGTAGTAAAAAAATATCTCACTCTCGTAGCGTGTTACTAAATACCATGCCTTGTTGTATCAGTCACCTTCTCCCAAACAGAATATAACTGAATAGCACTTTCAATACCCTTAAGTGCAAAAGGAGGTAGCTGTTCATGCTGCGGCTTCACCTTCATTTTATGATAGGTTGATGCTGAAATAATAGTTTGATTGGCTTCTGCTACGCCCGTTAAACGTGCTGCAATATTCACAGCATCTCCAATACATGTATATTGCATAGCCTGACTTGATCCAATAACCCCGACTACCGCATCTCCTGTGTTGATACCAACACCAACTTCAATGATATTTTTACCTTGTTCTTTACGTTCTGTATTAAATAGCTTAAGTGCGCCATGCATATGAAATGCGCATCGAACAGCTCGATCTTCAGGAAATTCCACGTCGGTAATCGCACCAAAGAGAACCATGACCTCATCACCAATAAATTTATCCACCGTTCCACCATATTGGAACACAATATTTACAATCAATTCAAAATACTCATTGAGCATTTCAACCACGTCTGTGGCAGGTGCTTTATGCGCCATACTGGTAAAACCACGAATGTCTGCGAAAAGAATCGTAACCTCTTTATTTTCACCGCCCTTCTTCTCAAGCTTAATGTCACCTTTAGCGATTTTTTGTATCACACTAGGCGGTAGCAAACGCTCTAATTGCGCTTTATCCTTAGCTTCTTGCTCAACAGAACGTAACAAACGTGTATTGGCAACAATCGTTGCCACATGTGATGAAAGGCTGGTAATAAGTTGCAAATCTTTACGTGTAAACACCATCGCAGACTTTTGACTATCCAAATGAATCACACCATAAAAATTATCCCCATAAATAATGGGCGCACATAAAATAGAGTGTAATCCTTGTACGAGGATCGATTCCGAACCAGAAAAGCGCTCATCTGAGCTCACATCAGCAATAAACAGCGACGAACAAGTTTTCTGCACTTCCCGAAGTATGGAATCCGATATAGACATATGTTTTTGAATACCTGTCATGACTTTAATCGTTACAGGAACTAGTTTATCAGTCTCAGAGTCCAATAATAAAATAGCACATCTATCCGCTGGAAAAATATCCAATAATTTCCCTGCAATATTCTTGATAATGTTATTTAAATCGCGTTTGATACCAACATATTGAAACATTTCGTTGCCTAAGCGAAGTTTTTCATAGTCCTCTCGCCAATCCATATCGTCGGCAATCAGGTGCGCTGGTGCAAACGCATTCTCTTCACCAATTTTAATACGGTCTTGAATAGCTTGATTTGATATAGGAATACTGGCAATACGAACCAAACCCGCTGGCGTAGTATCCAAATGATCTTCAATGAAGGTTAATGTTGTTTTACCAACACGGATGACATCGCCATTGCTCAGAATCTTTTTTGTAACGCGAAAATCTTTTACATATGAGCCATTACTACTATCCAAATCTTTATAAACATAACCATACTCGGTTTCCGTAATCTCACTATGATACCTAGAAGTATTGGGATCATTTAAGCAAATATCATTTGCCAGCACACGACCAATCGTTGTGCGATTGCCCAGTTCAATTTCCCAGTCTTCTTCTTTACTGTGAATAACCAGCTGTGGCATTTTAATTCAAATACCGTGGCACATAATCCATCATTGAATCTCCCTCATCCTATAGAACTATACAGCTCTACAAGAATACTTATCAACCACTATAAAGTTTTTACACCTTCAGGCGTACCCATCAATACCACATCGGCACGTTGATGTGCAAAAATACCATTGGTAACAACGCCAGGAACTTCATTCAAATCATTCTCCAAAGCTAAAGCATCGGTAATTTTCAAACCAAATACATCCACAATAATATTACCATTATCCGTGATGTATCCTACACGAACTTTTGCTTCACCACCCAATGTATTGGCAATACCCATAACCAAAGACTCAGCCATTGGAATCACTTCAATCGGTAAAGGAAACGCACCCAAATAATCCACCTGCTTACTACCATCCACGATACAAACAAATTTATCCGATGCTGCTGCAACAATTTTTTCACGCGTTAAAGCGCCACCACCACCTTTGGTCAAACATTTTTCAGGATCAAATTCATCAGCACCATCAATATAAACGGAAAGGCTATCCACCTGTTGTAACGCATCGTTTAATTCCAAAACAGCTACGCCATGACCACGCAGGCGCTCTGCTGTTGCTTCGGAGCTAGCAACCGTGCCTTTAATTTTATCTTTCATTGTTGCCAAAGCATCAATAAACATATTGGCAGTCGAGCCTGTTCCCACACCAACAATACTGCCTTCAACCACATATGCTAATGCCGCCTCAGCAACTTTTTGTTTCATTTCATCCTGTGTCATTCAACCCTCCAATATCCCGCATATATCAATGTTTGGCGCAGTATAACGCAAATATATATATTTCACATCCACACACTTTAATGCGCATGGATTGTTTCATGTTACTATTCTGCCATGTCCAACATAAATGCTGACCACATGATGAGCCTATTTTTCATACTGGGACTTGCCCAATTGATGTGGATTTCTGTGATGTTTGCCAAACGCGGTGTTGCTCCTGAATTGATATGGTCAAGCAATATGTCACTGTTTGCCATTTGGGTATTGGCATGGCCTGTTTATACGCAAACCATGTGGTTATGGTTCCCCATCGGAATTTTCACCATTGCTGCCTTATTCAGCCACATCAGCAAGCGCCATTTTTGGCAATATACACATACAATTTGGGGAGGCTTCTTAGAAGAAAAACGCAGCTTACCTTGGTATATATTATCGTTCACACTCACCCTTGGCATTGCCATTGTTTTTTTTCAAAATATCCCTGAATTTGGTTTTGGTCTGGCATTAACCGCTTGTCTTGCATTTCCACTTGCCGGGCTTCTTGATCGTATTGGTTATATGCAACTTGGCTTTTTATTACACCCCCAACAAACCTTGCTTGGGCATCTTGGGCTCATCATTGCTAGCGCATTTTTATGCGGCTGGAGTGTTCATTTGTATCATGGTGTCAATTGGCAACAATTACTTATTGCCACACTTATTGCAGGCATGGCAGCATCATTATGTCGCGCACTATTGCCACGCAATTGGAATCAACCAGCCGCCATACTAACTATGGGCTGGATACTCTGGCTGTTGCGCGGCAGGCTGCGCGGTTTGCGAGGCCTGATTCCAAGGTTTCTCAGTGCCCTTGAAGAGATCCTAGATACTGTGCTTGCCCAGTACGGTGACCGCTGCCTGGTGATCCAAGCCCTCGTGTACGACCCAACTGACCGCAGTGGTGACCTGATGCAGCAAGGCGTCATGAACCCCGGTTTGGTGAAACTCCTAGAGG
>JAUZQR010000202.1 GCA_030950865.1 Mariprofundaceae bacterium
TATTGGCTGATGAGCCTGATCTTGCCTTGCAAGAAATGGTGCAGGTGGCAAAGCTTAGGTCTGAAGCTGCTGATGTGTATATGGCGCTGGGTGAAATGTTTCGCTCGCATGGAGAAATTGGACGTGCAGTGCGTATTCACCAAAATATTCTAGCGCGTCCTGATGTATCTTCTGAGCTTTATTTACAAGCACACTTTGCCTTAGCCAAAGATTTTCAAACAGGTGGTTTACTGGATCGTGCATTGCGCCATTATCAAAAGGTATTGGATGTTCGTTCGGATCATTTGGATGCTTTAACGGCATCATTACGCATACGCGAACAGAGCAGTGACTGGTTGAAAGCCGAAGAGTTATTATCACGAATCGAGCGATTGCAAGGTGATGAAGATGGTCTGCATCGTGCATATTTATGGGGTGCGTTAGCACAAGATGCTATGCAGAATAATGACTACCAAGTAGCACAGGAATATATAAATAATGCTTTGGGTTTAGCAAAAAATTGTGGGCATGCTTATATATTACTGGTGGACTTGCTGCTTAAAAACCATGATGTCGAACAGCTTCAGCATACGCTGGCTGCAATGCAAGCCGAGACACCAGATTATTTACATTTATTGATACCATTATTATTACAAAATGATGCTTGTAGCGATGAACTTATGCGCTACTGGCAGGAGCAGCATGATCATGAGTTGGCATTGGCTTGGATGGAAGAGCTTGCCAAGGAAGATGTGCCTGCAGCGATTGCTTTGCGAGAAAGAATGTCCTTTGTTCCAATAGGTTTGCGTGAGTCACTTCGTTTGGCGGCAATGGGCATGAATAGCGATGATTTTTTTGTAAGTCAGGCAAAAAAATGGCGTATGAGCATGAAACATTATGGCTGCACGCAATGCGGTGTGCAGACGGAGAATATGCGTTGGCAGTGTCCGCAATGCCATCAGTGGGGAAGTATGTCTGCAATCACGGAAGATGATAAATTAACAAAAGGGGTGGTTGGCATATGAGTGAGAAAGATATGAGGCAGCGTTTGATGGTAGCATTGGATATGCCAGATGCAGCGCAAGCATTACATATGCGAAATCAGTTGGCTGAGCATGTAGGGTGGTTTAAAGTAGGTTTACGACTATTTGTAGCAGAAGGCGCGCCTTTGGTGAAAGAGCTGTTAACATCACATAAAGTATTTTTAGATTTAAAGTTTCACGATATTCCCAATACAGTGGCGCAGGCGATTGAAAGTGCAGGGGCTTTGGGTGTACAGATGGTGAATGTGCATGCAGCAGGTGGCTCTGAGATGTTAAAACGAGCTGTAGATGCTGCGTCAGCATTTCCTGATATGCAATTGATAGCTGTGACGGTCTTAACCAGTGATAGTATGCCTGCTGAACAAGCCAAGGTTGTGGCTGTTGAGCGTGCTTTATTGGCACGTGATACTGGGCTGCATGGTGTGGTATGTAGTGTGCATGAAGTTGCAAGTATTAAAAAGGCTTGTGGTAATCACTTTGTAACGGTGACACCAGGAATTCGTTGGGGTAGCCAAGATATCCAAGATCAAAAACGCGTAGCTGATCCCGCTTTGGCGGTGCAACAAGGGGCTGACTATTTGGTGGTGGGAAGGCCGATTATACAAGCCGCAGTACCGGCAGATGCTGCGGATGAGGCAGTGAGCATGATGTCAGCAAGGTTTTGATAGAGGTTTAATTCTTATGATGCCGCCCTTGGCACATTCGGATATACCAAGGGCTTATTTAGTTGAAGTAATTCAATAGGAATTAGAAAATACTGGTCTTTTTGAGAAAGAACTCCATTTTCATGTCACCCAATTCAATAATGGCGCTATCTTCAAGTGTTGTAGGTTGGGCTGTAATACTTACACCATTCACCTTGGCTTTGGATAAACCTTCCAAGTGCGTGATGTGGTAACCCGTAGGGCGACGCGTAATCACGGCGGATTGTTTGCCCACAGTGAAACCTTTGGCTTTAATACGGCAAGAATCGCCTTTTCCAAGGCTGGTCAATGATGATGTTAAATCGAAGCTTTTACCTGCTTGTGAACCAGTAATGATTTGTACAGCAGCCAGAGGCATGGTTGCCGCCGTTGGTTTACTCTTGTTTAACAAAGCTTCTTTTGCTTGTGGCGTAATGATCATGGTTTTATCCATATCATCATCATCGTCTTCTGGCTCGCTTTGTACGGCGACAGGAGAATCTTCTACCTGAACATATGTTAGCGTATGTTTGCCAATCAGAATTGAATCACCATGTTTTAAGATATGTTTGGTGATTTGTTTGTGATCCACCAGTGTACCATTGGTGCTGCCAAGATCTTCAAGTATGACCTTGCTGCCAATTTTTAGAACGCGCGCATGATGACCACTCACTGCTAAGTTATCAATATGAATGGCATTTTCTGGCTTACGACCAATGGATGTTTCTTCCGCTACTAGCGGGTACTCTGATATAATCGAATCTTTAAATCGAAGAATGAGTTTGCTGCTCATAGGTTTGTATCCTCCATCATCATTACCAATCCTTAACCGCGTTTAAACAGGCGCGATAAAAGTCCCTGCTTACGATGAAATTGTTTCGGTGTCTTCATAAGAATAACCGAAATATTATCTGGTCCACCTGCATCATTGGCTAGCTGAACCAAAGCTGTTGCCGAACTTTTAAGGTTTTTATAGTTGTCGATCAAGGTCAGGCGAATCGCCTCGTCGGGAACAACATCAGTCAAACCATCGGAGCACATTAAATAAAGGTCACCATCTTGTACAATATCTTCAACAATATCAGGTTCAACGCCTGGCTCAACCCCTAAAGCACGGGTAACTAAATTCTTGATGGCAGAGTTGCGCGCATCATCTTCGGTTAACAGACCTCGACGGACTTGCTCGTGAATCAGGGACTGATCCTCTGTGACATGGGTTAAGTTATCACCACGTAAACGGTACATGCGTGAATCGCCAACGTGGGCGGCAGTGACTCGGTCAGCATAAAATATTGCCGCAACAATGGTTGTTCCCATGCCTGCACATTCCCGTTTTTGTTGAGCTGCCTCAAAAATAGCATCGTTGGCAGTTGCAATGACTTCTTGTGCAAGCATTGATTCACCCGTGAATCCTGTATCCTCATCAAGTTTAGCCTCAGGCATGCTGGGAAGCCGAGCTTGTAGGCAGCGCGCTGTTACATCCACAGCCATAGCACTAGCAACTTCACCAGCATTATGTCCGCCCATGCCATCAGCGAGCACAGCAAAACCAAGGTCGGGTGTGATGCCAACATAATCTTCATTGTGATTGCGTTT
>JAUZQR010000203.1 GCA_030950865.1 Mariprofundaceae bacterium
AAATCTATAGGAGGGTGGGATATGAAAAAAATCACTGCTGTTATCAAACCATTTAAGCTGGATGATGTGAAAGATGCATTATTAGAAGCTGGCATCAATGGCATGACCATTTGCGAAGTTCGTGGTCATGGTCGTCAAAAAGGACATACAGAACTATACCGTGGCGCAGAATACAACGTTGATTTTGTACCTAAAACAGAAGTTTCAACAGTCGTTTCAGAAGATCAAGTTGATGCGGCTATTGAAGCTATTATTGGTGCTGCACGCACCGATAAAATTGGTGATGGTAAAATCTTCGTCACAGATATTGAACGTGTTATCCGTATTCGTACAGGCGAAGAAGATAACGACGCTTTATCATAAACAGAACACACTCAATCATATAGGAGACCCTTAATGGACGTATTTTTTCTTACCATGGGTGCCGCCATGGTACTCGCTATGCACGCAGGCTTCGCATTTCTTGAAGTCGGTACTGTACGCAAAAAAAATCAGGTTAATGCACTGGTTCGCGTCATCACTGATTTTGGCTTCTCAACTGTAGCCTACTTCTTTGTTGGTTTTGCTGTTGCTTACGGCATCACCTTTTTTGTACCTGTACCAGAATTAAACAATATCGGTGGCAATGCCAACGGCTATGAAATGGTACATTTCTTTTTCTTACTCACCTTTGCAGCAGCTATTCCTGCAATTATTTCTGGCGGCATCACAGAGCGCGTTCGCTTTTGGCCCAATGTGTTGGCTACTATACTTATAGTCGCCCTTATTTACCCATTTTTTGAAGGCCTTATTTGGGCTGGAAACTATGGCTACCAAGCTTGGCTAAGTGCTAATTTCGGCGCTGAATTCCATGATTTTGCAGGCTCTGTTGTGGTTCATAGCATGGGTGGATTTTTGGCTTTGGGCGCTGTTTATATGTTGGGTGCTCGCAAAGGTCGTTACAGCAAAGATGGTCGTATCAATGCCATTTTACCCTCTAACATTCCATTTTTAGCACTGGGCTCATGGATTTTATGTGTGGGCGGGTTTGGATTTAATGTGATGAGCGCAGGTACTGCTGATGGTGCATCTGGGCTTGTTGCCATCAATTCATTGCTTGCTATGGTCGGCGGACTTATTGCGGCTCTTGTAGCTGGAAAAAATGACCCCGGCTTTGTACATAATGGTGCATTGGCTGGGCTGGTCGCCATTTGTGCAGGTTCGGATATTGTTCACCCTGTTGGTGCACTCGCCATTGGTGCCGTCGCTGGCGCTGGTTTTGTTTGGGGTTTTCAATTTGTGCAAAATAAAATGAAATTGGATGATGTTTTAGGCGTTATTCCTTTGCATGGTGGTGCTGGTCTTTGGGGTGGTATTGCCGCAGGCATATTCGGCACAACATCCATGGGTGGCGCGGGTGGCGTAACCTTTATGGCGCAACTGGTTGGCACACTAACTGGTGTCTCAATCGCTATCGTAGGCGGATTTCTTGTCTATGGTATAATCAAGTTCACCATTGGACTTCGCCTATCAGAAGAAGATGAGTTTATGGGTGCTGATTTGGCTATTCATAAGGTCAGTGCAAACCCAGAAGAAGACATGGCGTAAACACTAATATATTAGTATAATCTAAGGGGCGCGGCTTTAAGCTGCGCCTTTTTTCTTTAAGCCTACAAATCTTCATATACTTCATGCACGCCATAGTGAATAATCGCCAACCATGATTGGACATATCAACACCCTCACCATTGTTAAAGAAGTCGATTTTGGTCTCTACCTTGATGGTGGAAAACTTGGCGAAATATTATTACCCATACGTTATGTGCCGCAAGGCAGCAAAGTCGGCGATAGTCTCGATGTATTTCTCTATCATGATTCAGAAGATCGTGTGATTGCAACCACCGAAACACCCTATGCCATGGTTGATGAGTGCGCTTACCTCAAATGCATTGCTACCAACAAAGCAGGTGCATTTCTTAATTGGGGTTTGATGAAAGATTTGCTGGTTCCATTTAATCAGCAAAAGCCGCCTATGGAAGAAGGAAAATCGTATATCGTCTATTTATATGTGGATGACCAAAGTGGGCGCATTGCAGCATCTGCCAAGCTGGATCGTTTTCTTTTTCAAGATAGTGATGAAGATTTCAAAATTGGCGATGAAGTCTCATTACTCAATGCCAATAAAACCGATTTGGGGCATAAAGTTATCATCAACCACACACATTGGGGTTTGTTGCATGAACAACGGCTTAGCCGCCCCATCAGACGGGGTGAACGTTTTACGGGCTACATCAAACATATCCGTGATGATGGTAAGATTGATGTTACCATGCATCTTAATACTCGTGAAAAACTCGATGATACCGCTGAAACCATTCTTAAAGAATTAAAGATAAATTCAGATTTCTTGCCTTTAACGGATAAAAGCTCTCCAGAAGACATTTTTAGCTATTTAAGTATCAGTAAAGGGCTATTTAAGAAAAGTATTGGCACACTTTATAAGAAAAAGTTTATTCGCCTAGAAAGCGATGGGATTTATCTCAATACAGATATTCCCATGCCTAAAAAACAAGCAAAAGAAGTTCCAAAACATCACAAAAAAACACCACCACGCAGTATTCCAAAAAATGTATGGGGAAAGAAATAATCATGGCTGATATTCATATGCTTATTCCAAAAAATGACCGTCCACTTTGGATAGAAAAAAAATTACCCGAAAGCTTGGATATGGTTGAAATGGAAGCTGAAACCATGCAACAAATCCCTCTGCTAGGCACAGTCGCTGCGGGTCAACCATTGGATTTGTTTGAATACAAAGAAAGTGTATCTGTGCCTGCAAGCATGGTCAGAAAATCAAGTTATGCCTTGCGTGTACGCGGTAATTCCATGATTGATGATAATATTGAAGATGGCGATATTATCGTGGTTGAAAAACGTGATTCTGCGGAAAATGGGCAATCGGTGGTTGCCATGATTAATGGCGATAGCGTTACCCTTAAAAAGTTCTACATTGAAAAAGATGGCATTCGCTTGCAGCCAGCCAATCCCGATTTACAACCGATTTACATCAAAAATGAAGAGCTGCAAATCCTTGGTATCGTGATTGGTGTGATTCGCAGACATGACTAAAGCAGCAGACATTGCACCATTAATTAAACGTGTGGCGCGTGGCAAACATGGCTCTGAACACCTAAACCAAGAAGAATCTCGCTTTATTTTCTCCGAATTGCTCAAACCAGACGCGGATTTATTACAATTGGGAGCATTTCTCATTGCCCAACGCATGAAAGGTGAGACTTCTGCAGAATTAGCAGGTTTCATCCAGGCCAGTCGTGAACACATCGCCAACTTTGGCACGATCAAAGGCATGCCCAGCGCTGTTGACTTACCATGTTACGCAGGCAAACGCCGTGCCGCTCATATCTATCTTGCTGCGGCATTGCAGTGCCGTGATGCTGGCATTCCCATTTTTGTGCATGGTGTAGAGTCGATCGAAAGTCGTATCACGGCTTGGCAAATTCTTGAAAAAGAAGGTGTTCAACGTGCCAACTCATTGACACAAGCTTATGAAATCATGCAAGGTGATGGTTTGGTGTATATGGACTTGGCAGAAATATCACCTGATTTGCATCGCATCTATCAACTACGCCCACGCCTTGGTGTACGCTCCTTTGCCAATACGGTAGCGCGATTACTAAACCCCATGCAATGCGAAGGTCAGCTTAATGGTTTCTTCCACACCCCATATGCCAACTATATGGCTGAAGCGAATGTGCTATTGGGGCAAAATCGTTCATTAATTTTTATGGGCGCAGAAGGTGAACCTGAGCTTTATGCTGATCGCCAAAAGATCGTAAAAATGCAAGTCGGCCCTGATATTTCCGATATGCATTTTGAAGATTGCGGACATATGCCCTACCCTCGCATTGCCAAAGAACCATTATATGACTTATTTGATGAATTTAGCGGTTTATTACTAAAATATGAAGAATCAAGAGAATTATCAACTTTACAACGCATGAAATCGGCTTTTTTATGGGCTTCAGGTAAAGATAAATTGAATAATCTAGCTTCATTATGAGCATTCTCAATGAAGGAGAGCTTGATGTTTCAAATTAAAAACCATGCTATAAATTTTCACCATAGCCATGAAACACACAAAGAAACTTTATTAAAATTCATTGCACTTTTATCCATTCTTGTGGCTTATTTTCTATACATGAGCTGGAAATACGATGCATCAACAGGTTTTGGCGTTTCGCTATTAACTTGGAGCTTTTTTGTATTATGTACACCCATTGCTGATGGTGGTTTTATCCTCGCCTTTCCAATTCGACTCTTATTTAAAGTTAAAATGGCAATCTCACAGGCTGTGTTATGGTTTGTTGCTATAGGTATCAATATATTCATGTTGATAACAACGCCCGATACATATGATTTAACCTTTCTCACGCAGCTACTAAAACATATTTTATCTGAGCCATATCCATATTGGAGCATTTTAATCATCAGCGCCTTGGGCACATTTCTATCCATATTTTTTGGTGATGAAATGATGGATGTAGCATCGCATAGAGAGTGTGAAAAAAGACATCGTCACGGATTAAAGTATCGAACGTTAGTTGTTTTTGGGCTTGGAGTATTAACCATCGTCGCTTACTACTATTTACTAAGTGGTCTGAATATCGTTGTACCTGAATAACAGCTATGCCTGTAGATATAGAAGATATAGGTAACCAGCAAAACTGGAGACCAATAAACCACCTTTAAACCTACCAATACTATGCGATTTTCTTCCAATGGTTAAGGCAACCAGCGCAAGCGTAAACAACAGCATGATAGGAAAATCACGCAACAAAGCTTGTGAGGAAAAAGCTCCTGGCTCAATCAATGCAGGCATCATCAATACTGCCAATAAATTAAACATATTTGAGCCAATAACATTACCAATCGCTAAGTCTGCTTCGTTTTTCACAGCGCTGGCAACAGAAGCTACCAATTCTGGTAAACTGGTGCCTATAGCAACGATCGTGAGCCCAATAACAAGATCACTCACGCCCAGAAAATGAGCAATTTCTACAGCGCCCCACACAACCATACGCGAACTAACAATCAGCAGTAGTAAACCAACAACAAACCACAACGCGGCTTTTTTCATAGCCATGCTTTCTGGCACAGCTTCAGTCATTTCTTGAAGCAATGGGTCATGCTTATCATGTAAAGCCGTTCGCACCATCCAAACAAGCATCAATACCAAGCTTGCAAGCAATACCAAGCCATCTATAAAGCTTAATGTACCATCAGCCATCAACGCAAAAGCAAGAAAGGTTATCAAAAGCAATACTGGCATTTCACGTCGTAGCGTTATGGATTTGATGGTTAAAGGCACAATCATAGCCGTTATACCAAGCACCAAACCAATATTTGCAATATTTGAACCCAACACATTACCAATACCAAGGTTACGACTACCATCCAAGGCTGCAATCGTTGCAACCAGCATCTCAGGCAACGATGTGCCAAGGCTAACAATGGTTAAGCCAATCACCATCGGTGGTACATGCCAGTTTCTAGCTATTGAAGCTGCGCCATCAACAAAACGATCCGCACTCCAAACTAGTAATATAATACCAACAATCATCGCCGCTATTGCTAAAAGAATAGTAATATTTCAATACCTCGAAAAGTAGTAAATCAACAAGCCTTCTGTCTCAAGCACAAATGCTACTACACTTGCTTCATAATGATATTATTGCACTGAAACCCCTATACTATAAAATGGCAATGACGATAACTGGTTAGATTAGTGACTTCTTTTGCACTTCTCTGACTTCCCTGCATAATCCCTGCATGAAAATAATGACCATCAATATGAACGGTATTCGCGCCGCGACACGCAAAGGCTTTTGGGATTGGTTTGTTCCACAAGACATCGATATTCTTTGTATTCAAGAGCTTAAAGCCAAAGAAGAACAAGTCCCTGAAGAGGCTAAGCCTGAAGGTTATTATCGCTATTATCATATCGCGGAAAAGGCGGGGTATTCGGGTGTGGCGTTATATTCCAAGCTTGAACCCGATGCTGTGCATATTGGTTTGGGCAGCATAGACCCTGATGTGGATTGGAGCGATATGGATGCTGAAGGTCGTTTTGTTATGGCTGATTTTGGTAAACTTAGCATTATGAGCGTGTATTTTCCTTCTGGCTCAAGCTCGGATGAGCGCCAAGCCATTAAAATGACATTTTTGGAGCGTTTTCTTCCATTATTTAACCGCTTAAAAGATGAAGGACGTGAGTTGGTTCTCTGTGCTGATGTGAATATCTGTCATAAAGAAATTGATTTAAAGAATTGGCGTGGCAATCGCAAAAATTCAGGTTTTTTGCCTGAAGAACGTGCTTGGATGGATGCACTCATTGATAAAAGCGGGTTTGTGGATGCATTTCGAATGCTATACCCTGAAAAAGAACAGTATTCTTGGTGGTCTAATCGTGGACAAGCCCGAGTCAATAACGTGGGTTGGCGCATTGACTATCATATCGTCACACCTGAAATCGCAAGTAAGTTCAAGAATATTGAGGTGTATACCGATTCATGGTTTTCAGACCATGCACCCGTATTGGCAAGCCTGAAAGAATAAATACAAATGCAGGATTATCATATCCCCGCCGCGTCTGTTTGCATTGAATATGAAATCAAGCGCAGTCAATTTATTGCCAATATTGGTCATACTGCGAGCAAAGCCGATGCACTTGGCTTTATTAAAACTATATCGGCGCAGTATGCTGATGCGCGACATAACTGCTGGGCATATATTGCAGGTCATCCTATCGAATCCATCGAACGAGCAAGCTCTGATGCAGGTGAACCCTCTGGCACAGCAGGAAAACCCATGCTTAATGTGTTGCAGCATAAACATGTGGGTGAAATCACTGTGGTGGTAAGCCGATATTTTGGTGGCATTAAACTGGGTGCTGGCGGTTTGGTACGTGCATATTCTACCAGCGTACAAATGGCTATGGATGCCTTAACGCTCAAACAGGTGATTGCCATGATTCCTGCCAAAATATCCTTTCCATTTGCATTGGAAAATCAAATTCGCCACCTGCTTGAAATGCACAATGTAGAAATTTGCCATGTGTCTTATGCAGAACAGGCTAAAATGACTCTTTTGGTACCTTTAAATATAAAAAATACACTAAAAAGTATCATTTCTGATAAAACACATGGAAAAGTGAATATTATATACTCCATGTCACTGCCGTCCGACTAAAAATCAAAGTCATCGATTTATTCCGATATATAGTATAGGGTTACCTCTAAAATAATTGGAGCCATTATGAAAAAACGCCCAGAGGAATTAGCAACCATCAAACTCAAAAAAGGTGACATTCATGTGCTCATCGTTGGTGGTGGACAGGGCGGTCTGGCTATTTTAAATATTTTCAAACGTTGCCAAGATTTAATACACATTGATCGCATTGTCGATCTCGATTCCAATGCTCCCGCGATAGAAGCAGCCCGTGCTTACAATATTCCCACCTCTACCAGCACTGAAATCAGCATTGCCGAATTTGATGGTGATATCATTATTGATGTCACAGGACATGACAGTGTTGCTGCTATCATTCAAAAATGGAAGAAACGCCCGCATATTGAAGTTATTTCAGGTAACAGTGCCCGCTTATTGTTTGATATCGTATGCCATCATTATGAAGATAGAGGCACTATCCAAGCACAAAGCTTCCGCCTTGATTTGCTCGATAGTATGTTAGACATTTCACTCAAATTAGAATCGCACAATGATGCAACCGATATATTACAACATGCCATTCACGGTATTCATAGCAGTCTTCTAGCTCGTAAATCTTTGGCTTTTATCCTCGACGAGGATGAATGCCAAAGCTTTGGTATTCTTGATACAAGCATCCCTGAAAAGATGCCTCCTGAATTCGCTAGCGAACTACAGCATCGATTCCAAAACTTTGATCAACGCGATACACAGCATCAATATTTTGAGTTGCTCAAGCCAGCTATAACCGTGCCTTTGGTCAACCATCAATTTGATGTTGCTATGCCACTTTTTGATGAAAATACACTGATAGCAGTTCTGCTTATCCAACTCGATGGTAATATTTCAAAAGAAGAGAAAAAACTGCTGACCATAGCAGCTACACATTTACGACTAACCTTAAAAGCCTTGGCTGGTCATCAAAGACTTGAAGCAGAGGCTATTCACGATGTGCTGACTGATAGTTATAACCGCCGCTATTTTGATGGCCGACTCGAACAAGAGATTGCGCGCATCAAACGTTTACCCGATGCTCAACTAAGCTGTATGTTTTTTGATTTGGATCACTTCAAACATATCAACGACCTACATGGTCACCAAATCGGTGATAAGGTTTTGCAAGCCGTTGTAGATAAAATTCAACATGCCCTGCGCAGCTATGATACGCTTGCCCGTTTTGGTGGTGATGAATTTGTCGCACTCCTGCCCTTTGATGAAGGTGCGCCAAAAAGTATTCCTGAAAAAATCGGACAGCGTATTTTAGAAAATATTCAATCCATTCGCATCACAGAGTCACCCAGTGTAAAAACCACCGTTTCTATTGGTCTCGCCACACTCAATGCAGAACAACTCATCGATGGTAT